>JAGWVP010000341.1 GCA_018970825.1 bacterium
TCTGGCGGTCGCCGATGATGAGCTCGCGCTGGCCGCGGCCGATCGGGATCAGGGCGTCGATCGCCTTGATGCCGGTCTGGAGCGGCTCGCGGACCGGCTGGCGGTCGACGATGCCCGGGGCCTTCACCTCGATGCGCCGGGTCTCCTTCGACTTGATCTCGCCCTTGCCGTCGATCGCCTGGCCGAGCGAGTTCACGACGCGGCCGCGCAACTCGGGACCGACCGGAACCTCGGCGATGCGGCCGGTGCGGCGAACCTCGTCGCCCTCGCCGATCGCCTGCGCCTCGCCGAAGAGCGCGGCGCCGACGTTGTCCTCCTCGAGGTTCAGCACCATGCCGAAGATCCCGTGCGGGAACTCCAGCAGCTCTCCGACGGCGGAGCGCTCGAGGCCGTAGATGCGGGCGATGCCGTCGCCCGTCGACAACACCGTTCCCGTCTCCCGGACCTCCAGCGACTTGCTGTAGTCCTTGAGCTGCTGGCGGATGATGTCGCTGATCTCTGCGGCGCGAATCGCCATCGGTTGCTTCTCCTCTTCGTCCTGCGTGCTGCCTGTCGCCGGGGGCTGCGGGTTCGGGGATCCCGCCGGCTCAGCCGGCTGCGTCCTTCGCCATGGTTCGCGCCAGTCGCTCGAGCTGCGTCCGGACGCTGCCGTCGTACACGGTGCCCTGCATCTCGACGGTGAGACCGCCGATGAGCGCGGGGTCGATTTCGACCGTCGGCACCACCTTGCGGCCCGCGATCTTCTCGAGAACGCCCACCAGTTCGCCGAGGCTCGCGTCCGCGATGGGCTGGGCCGAGCGTACCGTCGCGCGCACGCGGCCCGAGGCCTCGTCGGCCATCGACTCGTAGGCGCGCTGGATTCCCGCGAAGTCGCCCATGCGCCCCTTTTCGCCGAGCACGGCGAGGAAGTCGCGGACGAGCCCGGACAACGAAAGCGAGGACACGACCTGGCCGAGCAGGTCGCCGCGGGCCTTCGCGCCGAGCATCGGGGATCCGAGCGCCCGGGAGAGTTCGGGATCCGCGAGCCACGCGGCGGTGCGGCGGAGTTCGTCGGCGACCTCGTCGACCTTGCCGTTCTCGCCGGCCGCGGCGATCAGGGCGCGAGCGTAGCGCTTGGCGACGGCCCCGTTCATCGCGAGCCTCCGGGCGTGCGTCCCGCGTCGGAACGCGCCTGCGAGACGAACTCGGTCACGAAGCGGGCCTGGTCGGCCGGGCCGACCTGCTTCGAGACGATCTCGCCCGCGATCCTGGCGACCAAGGCGGCGCTCTCCTCGCGCAGTTCGCGGCGAGCCCGCGCGACTTCCTCGTCGGCGACCAGGCGGGCGTCGTTGCGGATTCGGTCGGCGGATTTCTTCGCCTGCTCGACGAGGTTCTTCGCCTCGAGTTCGGCGGTCGCGAGAACCTCGGCACGAGCCTGCTGGGCGTCGGCCTCGAGGGTGCGCAGCTTGGCGTCGTATTCCGCCTTCAGAGCCTGGGCTTCGTCCTTCACGGACTTGGCGGCCTCGAGTGCGGTCACCGTGTTCTCCCGGCGATCGGCGAGGTAGGTGCGGACGGCGGGCCACGCGTACTTCCAGAGCACGAAGGAGTAGATCGCGAAGTTGATGGCCGGGAAGATCAGCCCGGAGGCCGACGGCGCGTGATGGGCCTCTCCGGCCGCATGACCACCCGCGGCGGCACCGTGGGCGGCGTCCCCGTCCTCGGCGGCGACCGCCAGCAGGGGGAGCAGCACGAGGACCCCGGTGAGCATCGAGGTCGCGAGGGTCCGGGTGCGCGCGAAGGAGCGCGCGAAACGCGGACGGCTCACGACTGCACCGGCCTTTCGAGGATGCGCTCGGCCGCGGTCGCGGCCAGCGCCTGCGCGCTCGTCCGCAGTTCTGCGCGGGCCTGTTCGGTCTCCGCCGCGACGCGCTTGCGGACGTCGTCGAGCGCCCGGGAGGCCTCGGCGTGGGCCGCGTCGAGGATCCGGCGCTCCTCGGCTTCGGCATCGCGTCGGACGGCCTCGCCGGCGTCGTTCCCGGCGATGCGCGCCTGCTCGATGGTCGCCTCCATGCGCTTCTGCATCTCGGCCGCCTCCTCCTTCATGGCGACGGCCTCCTTCTGCGCGCCGATCGTCCGCTTCGAGCGCTCGTGCAGGACGTGGAGCAGCGGCGTCCAGACCAGCTTGCTCATGATCGCGGCGAACGCGAGGAACAGCAGGATCTCGACGTAGAAGGTTTCGTCTGGCGGAAGCTGGAGCATCGTTCGGGTCTCGTCGCGGCGCCGGCCGCCGGGGGTCGATCCACCGCGCGGGGCGGAGGGTCTCGACTCGCGGCTACTTCGACTCGCCGCCCTGGGCCTTCAGCGGGGGCGCGGTGCCGGCGCCGGTCAGCGGCTTGTCCTCCTTCGCGAGGACGGTGACCTTGGCGCCCCGGGCATCGGTGGCACCCATCGAGCAATGTCCTTCGAAGATGACGCCTTCCTCGATGACCAGGCTCGGCGTCGTGACGTTTCCGTAGAGGCGTCCCGGCGCCCGGATCTCGAGGCGCTTGGATGCGGAGATGTCGCCGGTCACCTTGCCGTGGATGATGACGGTCGCTCCGCTCACCTGCGCGTTCACGACCGCGGGCTCCCCGATCCAGAGGGTCTCGGTGGCGACGATCTCGCCTTCGACCTGTCCCTCGATGCGGGCCGGTCCCTCGAACGCGATCCTTCCGGCGAGCCGGGTTCCCTGCCCGAGGAAGGCCGTCACCGTCGCCGCGTCGAAACCTCTCTCGCCGGTCAACCTCGTCCCTCCCGTCGCGGGGGCTTGCGATTCGAAGCGCGCTCCCGCATCGCGCATCTCGCTCTCGGCGGACACGAATTCCCGCTCACCCGGCGAGGGGTGATCGCTCCGGTCACGGTCTTTGCGAAAGAGCGCCAAGGGGGCCTCCGGTCCGGAAGTGCGAGGGCGGAATCGGGTCTCGCGTGGCACCCTCGGGTGCGACGCGATGCAACCTGCCGCGCCTACCACCTAGCAGGGACCATGTCAAAACGGCCGCACTTCTATTAGGCCCACGTATCCTGCCGAGAGCCTCCGGTGTGCCGCCCGAATCGTCGGTCAGGCCCGGGCGCCGCGCGACATCGGGCGCCGCACGGTGGCGAGCAGGTCGGTGAGCCGTGCGAGGTCGTCGTCCGAGTAGAAGGCGATCTCGAGTGTGCCCGTGCCCTTGCGCCCGGGGCGGATGGAGACCTTGCTCCCGAGGAGTCGGCCCAGGTCGGCCTCGATCCGGGCCACGTCGGGATCGCGTCGGGCCGGCTTCCGCCCGGCCTTGGGGGTGCGCTTCACCTCGGCCTCGGCCTCGCGGACCGAGAGCTTGCGACGCACGATCTCGCGTCCGAGCGTCTTCATCGCCGTCTCGCCGTCGAGCCCGAGCAGCGCGCGGGCGTGGCCGGCAGTGAGGTTGCCCCGCTCGATCTCGGCCTGGATCTCGTCGGGCAGTTGCAGCAGGCGCATCGTGTTGGCGACCGCGGGGCGACTGCGTCCGACGCGCCCGGCGACCTCGTCCTGGGTCAGGCCGAAGTCGTCGAGCAGCGCGCGGTAGGCGCGCGCCTCTTCGAGCGGAGAGAGTTGGGCCCGCTGGACGTTTTCCACGATCGCGAGGACGAGCGAGTCGTCGTCGGCGGTCTGCTTCACCAGCGCCGGGACCTTCGCGAGTCCGGCCGCGCGCGAGGCGCGCAGCCGTCGTTCGCCGGCGATGAGTTCGAAGCCTCCGCCCGGGAGAGCGCGTACCAGGATCGGCTGCAGCACGCCGTGCACGCGGATCGACTCGGTCAGCTCGGCGATGCCGTCCGCATCGAAGTACCCGCGCGGCTGGCGCGGGTTCGCGACCACGTCGGCGACCGGGACCTCGCTCACGAGCGCCCGGGAAGCCTCCGGGCTCGCGTCGGTCCTCCCCTCGTCGGCACGCGTCTGCGACTTCGGAATCAGGGCTCCGATGCCCTTGCCCAGCGCCTGCCTCATCGTTCCGTTCTCCCCTCCGGATGGACGGTCCCGGCGCCCCGGGGGCGCATCGACCGGCGATTCCCTCGCGGTCTCAACCTCGTCGCGCCTCGCGTCTCGCCATCACTTCGCGCGCGAGCTCGGCGTAGGCGACGGCGCCGCGCGA
>JAGWVP010000342.1 GCA_018970825.1 bacterium
GGTCTCCCGCCTCGCATGCGTCGGGCGTGCCGCCCTCGCCCTGGACGAGGAGCTGCGACGGACCGGACGACCGGCCGCCCTCGCTCCACGGGGCGGCGGACGACGCGAGCCCCGCCGGCGAGCCGTACACGACACGCACCGCGCCACCCGAGCCGGCTGCTCCGCCGGGGAACGCACCGAGCCCCGGGCCGCCGCCGACGCCGATCGTGCCCCGCGACCCGCAGGTGCGGCCCGGGATGCCGATCGCGAGGTCGGCCGCGCGACGCACCGTGCCCGCGTCGCTCCAGTTGCGACCGAAGTTCCAGGCGATGAGGGTCGAACCGAAGGCGTCGTCCGCGCGAACGTTCCCATGCGAAGCAGCGGAGTCGAGACCGCGCGAGGCGGCACCGAGAACCTTCTCGCTCCAGAGCGTCCCGGACGCAGCCGAGGCGTCGAAGCGCGACTTCGATCCGCGGAACACGATCACCGCACCCGCGCCGACGGCGCCACCGATCGTCTCGCCGGGCACGCCGATCGCGAGGTCGGCGACCCCGTCCGCATCGAAGTCGCCCGCGCCGAGCGCGCTGCCCGCGCGGTCCGCGACCTCGGGGTTCACGTCGCCGCCGACCGGGCCGTCGATCGTCGTCTCGAGGGCGCCGAGAAGCACCTGGCTGCCCTCGCCCGAGATTCCCTCCGCCCCCTGCCAGAACACGGTCACGGAGCCGCCGTCGACCACCGCGTTCGGCTCGACGACCGTGCCGTCGGGGACGAGAACCGCGTCGTCGTCCTCGCCCGGGGATCCCACCGCGAGATCCTTGCGACCGTCGCCGTCGAAGTCGCCGACGGCGAGCGCGCCGCCGAAGAAGTCGTCCGCCTCGGCCTCCCCGGACGTTTTCGAGGCGTTCTGGTGAAGCGTGGTCGAGCGCGCCTCGGTGAGCCCGTCGAACGAGCCGTAGAGGATGCGCACGACGCCCGCCCCCGTCGCGCGGCCGATCGTCGCGCGCGGCATGCCGACGACGAGGTCGTCGAGCGCGTCGGCGTTCAGTCGGCCGGCCGACAGCACGACGTCGCCCTCCCATCCGCCCTCGCCCTCGAGACGCGCTCCGGTGATCTCGACCTGCGTCGGCCGGGTCTCGCCGCGGTTCAGGCCGAGTCGCGAACCGTAGAGAATCGCGACCGGAACGAGCTCCGAGGCCGGGCCCGCGTCGCCCTCGACGGCGAGATCTCCCACGGCGTCGCCGTCGAAGTCACCCCAGACGAGCGAGTTGCCGAGTCCCGGCACGCTGCCGTCGGTGAGCGTCGAGAAGATCTCGCTCGACGCGATCGCCTGCGTCCGCGACGGGTCGAGACCCGCGGCCGACCCCGCCACGACGAACAGGCGGCCGGAGCCGGGCGCGAGCACGGCGAGGTCCGAGAAGCCGTCGGCGTCGAAGTCGCCCGAGGCGACCGAGGCGCCGAAGAGCTCGCCCGCGCCGGGCGTGGGTGCCGTGAGCAGCAGGCTCGCGGGCCGGGCGCGCGACGCGAGGCCGGCGGCTCCGCCGTAGAACACGTTCACCGCGCCGGCGTCGACCGCGCCGTCGAGGTCCTCGAGCGGCACGCCGGCCGCGAGGTCCGCGATGCCGTCGCCGTCGAAATCGCCGCGCGAGACGCCCGCGCCTCCGCCGGGCGCCTGCCCGGGGCCCCGCAGGATCAGCTTCGGTCCAAGGTTCGAGTTGCCGGCGGTCACGGCCCCCTCGCGCGAGAAGAACTCGATCTTGCCGGGGTCGGCCGCGACCGGCTTGCGCAGCAGGAAGCGCGTGGCACCCGCGAGCACGTCGGCGGTCACGTTCCACTCGAGCTGGCCCGAGCTCGCGCCGGTGACGATCACGCTCGAGCTCGCGGTCGCCGGGATCGCCGTGTTGCCGCCGTCCCACGGGGTCGCGCAGTCGCGCGCGTTGTTCGAGACCTCGGAGTCGCTCGAGCAGTTGAACGTCACGCCGGCCCCGGCGCCCCGAGTGGGGGCCTGGTCGACCGGCAGGTTGAAGTTCCTGCCGTTGCCTTCCGCGAAGGCCTGGTTCAGCCGGTAGGCGTCGATCGGGCCGCCGGCGGCCGGCCAGTTCGTGTCGACGAAACGGACGTTCAGCGCGAGCCGCGCCTCGGCGAGGCCGACCAGGCTCACGTTGTTCGTGTTGAAGCTCGTCACGATGCGGCGCGGGCCGTTCTCGTGGATCGCGAGCAGGTCGTTTGCGCCCTCGTTCTGGTTGCGGTCCGAGGTGAGCAGCATCGAGTCGCGCGCCGCGACGAAGCTGCAACCGGTGAACGGCCCCTGCTCGCAGGCGCCCGAGAGCGGGTTGCAGCGGGGCGCCTGGTGGCAGATGTCGCCCGGGTTGCAGATCACGCCGGCGCACTCGGTGTCGCAGGCGTCGCCGACGCCGTCGCCGTCGGCGTCGGCCTGGTCGGTGTTGCGCACGTCGATGCAGTTGTCGCTCCGGTCGCACACGCCGTCGACGTCGCGATCGGGTGCAGCGGCCGGGGCGGGGCACGCGTTGTTCACGCCGTCGCAGACCTCGGCGACGTCGCAGGCGTCGCCCGAGCTCGCCGCGCGGCAGACCGTGCCGGCCGGCTTCTTGCGGTCGTTGCACGAGGCGGAGGTGCCGCTGCAGGCATCGGCCTTGTCGCACTCGCCGGCCGCGGCCCGGCACTGCGTTCCCGAGGCCTTGAAGCCGTCGACGGGACACGCCGCCGCGATGCCGCTGCAGGTCTCCGCGACGTCGCAGAGGCCGTTCGCGGCGCGACAGGTGGTGCCGGCCGTGGCGAACTTGTCGGCCGGACACGACACCGCGTTGCCGGGACACGATTCCGCGACGTCGCAGGCCCCGGCCGCCGCGCGGCACACGGTGCCCGAGGAGGCGAAGCCGTCGGCCGGGCAGGATGTGGAGGAGCCGTTGCAGGACTCGGCCACGTCGCAGTCGCCGCGCCTGGGCCGGCAGACCGTCCCCGCGTTGCCTGCCGGGTGGCTGCAGGTCACGATCACGATGTTGTCGGGCGGCACCGTCTCCGAGGCGCAGACGTCGCGCGTGCAGGCGTTGCCGTCATCGGCGCAGGCCGAGCCCGTCGGCTTGAAGCCGTTGCCCGGGCAGGCCTTGGAGCTGCCGTTGCAGCTCTCGGCGACGTCGCAGGAGTTGTTCGGGTTCGCGGCGCGACAGACCGTGCCCGCCGGCTTCACGACGTCGGCGGGGCAGCTCTTGCTCGTGCCGTTGCAGGACTCGGCCGCGTCGCAGACGTCGGAGGCGGCTCGACACAGGGTGCCGGCGGCCTTCTTCTTGTCGGGGCACGAGCCGCTCCCATCGCAGAAGTCCTCGACGTCGCAGGCGCCCGAGGCGGTGCGGCAGCGGGTCGAGGTGGGGGCGAAGCTCCCGGGCTTGCAACTCAGGACGGTGACGAAGCGGTTCTCGCAGACCCCGGTCGGACAACCCGGAAGCAGGCACCCGACGTCGGTGCCCGTGAAGAAGCAGCCCTGCTCCACGAGGGTCCCCGTGCACGTGCCCGTCGTGCAGACGTTGCCGTCGCCGTCGTCGCAGACGGCCCCGTTCGAGGTGCATCGCTGCGCGAACGCAGGCTGCGCCGAGACGAGCACGGCGAGCGCCACCAGGATGGCCGCCCATCCCCCGTGCCGAGGGGACTCCGCGGCCCCTGCAAGATTCGATCGAGTCATCGCTCTCTCCTCGTGATCGAGCACGGCCCGCAGGTCGGTCCGCGCCGGTCAGGCATCCCTCGCGCCCGGATCGACGAACCTTACTGGCGCGGCACTGACCCACCTGTCAATCAGGGTTTCCGGGGCCCCCGCGGGGCTCATCACCCCCGCCCGGCGGCCGAAGCCACGCGGACGACGGCCCGGAGAGCACGACGAGATCGCCGTCTTCCGCCGAGGCGAGCCACGGCCTTCCCGCCCCGCCCTCGCCCCGGACTGCCCGGGCTCGAATTCCGTGCATTTCGAGGGCACGACCGGGGGGGATCGACTCCCCGGGGGCGATGGGCTCGCCGGAGGCCGACCGGCGGTCGAACGCCGCCTCGATCGCCACCGCCGGATCGAGCGGGCCGATCGGCGAGTCGCTCCCCCCGGCGACGGTCACGCCCGCGGATGCGAGCGTCCGCAGCGGAT
>JAGWVP010000343.1 GCA_018970825.1 bacterium
AAGTCGACGTCGTTGTAGGCGACGGCGAGCTCCTCGTCGAAGCCGCCGACCCGCTCGAAGACGTCCCGGCGGGTGACGAGGCAGCCGCCGGTCACGGCGGCGACTTCGTGGACGACGTGGCGGGCCGGACGGTCGCGGAGCTCCTCCTCGGACGCCAGGTCGCCCAGGAGGCGCGGAAACGGGTGTTCGACGCGGATGCCGAGGTGCTGCAGCCGCCCGTCGGGGTAGCGCAGCAGCGGACCGGCCGCCCCGACGTCCGCGATCGAGGCCAGGCGGGCGAGCTCCGCGAGCCAGCCGGGATCGCGGGCCGCGACGTCGTTGTTGAGGAAACAGAAAAGCCGGGCCGTGGCCGCCGCGGCACCCGCGTTGCAGAGCGCCGAGAAGTTGAAGGGCTCGGGGCGTCGCAGCACGCGCACGCCGCGCTCGGCGGCGAGTTCGTCGAGCAGCCGCAATGTCGGAGGATCCGTACTGCCGTTGTCGACCACGACCGGCTCCACCTCGACCGGGAGCAATTCGCCGAGCACGCTCCGCATGCAGCTGCGCAGCAGGTCGTCCCGGTCGCGAATCGGCACGATGACCGCCACGCGGCACGGCGATGGAAGCGGGTCGACGACGCGACGCAACGAGGGGCATGCCGCGACCGGCTCGACGCGCGCCCCGGGGCGCACTCGCGCGAGGTGCTCCTCGAGCGCGCGGCGGAAGTCCCCGCTCGCGGATGCACCCGGCGCGAGCGCTCCCGGGACCGGGACCACGCGGCGGAAGCGGAGAACCTCGGGCAGGTGCCGCACGCGCCCCGGCGCGATCACTTCCGTCGCTCGCAGGAGCGCCTCGTAGGCGAAGGCCTCGCCGCAGCCTGGGCGAAAGCCTCCTGCTTCCCGGAGCCGCTCCGCCCGCAGGAAGACGCGCAAATCCAGGTAGTCGTGTCCCTCGTACAGGGCCGGGCTCCAGTCCGGAAGCTCCCTGGGCGAGGGGATCCCGAGCGTCCCGATCGTCGCCTCGTCGCCGTAGAGCATGTCGAACGGCTCGCCGTCCGCGCCGGCGCGCCCGAGAATCTCGACGGTCCTCGAGGCGAACTCGTCGCCGGGCAGAAGGACGGACACCCAGGCGCCGGTCGCCGAGGTGAGCGCGGCCGAGTACGAGGCCCCGGGATCACCGGCGACGCCGTTCTCGACGCCGACGCGCGGGTCGCCGGCCTCCGCGCGTTCCAGCCCGCGTGCGGCAGCCGGATTCCTCCCGGCATCGACCACCGCGCGCAGCTCCCAGTCCGCGCGCGACTGCCGCCGCAGCGAGGCGATCGAGCGCTCGATCTGCCCCGGGCTCGCGTCCTCGGCCACGAGGAGAACGGAGAGGATCGGAGCACGCCCGCCGTGCACTTCGGCCGCACGCGCCGCACGCAGCCGGTCCGCCCATCCCCACGCCGCCCACGAAAGTCGCGATGCGAGCCGATGCGCGGCGGCGAGCACCGCACCGCCAGCACCGGATCTCTCTCGCGGAGCTGGGCCATCGGTCGCTGCCGGCTCGACGACGACGTCGCTCCCCGCCCGCACGGTCCGGAGAACCGGCAGGTCGGCGACAGCGGAGAGCGAATGGGTCGCGAGGGTCTTCATGTCTCGGTGCGGCGGCATCGACGCGCGAGGTCGAGGCCGTGCGACGGCGGGCTCGCCAGCTCGACCCCGACGGACGCGGATTCTGGACCGCCTGCCGCCCGCGGCATATACGGGAAGTCCTCCATGCCGGGAAGCAGCCGAACCCGAGCCGCCCTCGCGCGCCTGCTGCCCGACTTCCGCGACTATCCGGACGAGCTCGAGAAGGCGATCTGCGGCAGCTGCCGCACGGTGCTGGACGTCGGCTGCGGGGCCGGGTCCCCCATCCGGCCGTTCGCGGCGCGGCTGGAGCACACGGTCGGGGTCGACTCCTGGGAACCCTCGATCGAACGCAGCCGCGCGAAGGGGATCCACTCCGAGTACCGCCGGATGGACGTCCGCGAGGTCCACGCGGCGTTCGGCGACGACGCCTTCGACGGCGTGCTCCTGCTCGACGTCCTGGAGCACCTGCCCGAGAGCGAGGGGCTCGCGCTGCTCGCCGACTGCGAGCGCATCGCGCGACGTCGGGTCGTCGTCTTCACGCCCAACGGCTTCCTGCCGCAGCGCGATTTCCACGGGAATCCCCACCAGGCGCACGTCTCGGGCTGGAGCGTCTCGCGGCTGCGGGAGCTCGGCTTCGACGTCGTCGGCATGAATGGCTGGAAGCCGCTGCGCACCTCGCACGGGGCGATCGCGTGGCGCCCCGAGCCGTTCTGGCGCCACGTGTCGCGCCTGACGCAGCCGCTCGTGGCGAGGAGCCCGGAGCGGGCCTTCCAGCTCCTGTGCGTGAAGGACGTCGGCCGCGCGTGAAGCACGGAGCGAACCCTCTCGGCACACCGGCACCGCCCGCGTCCCGTCCGGCCGACGCGGGAGGGACCGGGCTGCTCACGATCGCATTCGGGCATCGCCGCTACGCGCGGATGGCCGTCGACCTCGCGCGGTCGATCCGCCTGCGGGACCCGACCACGCCGCTCGCGGTCGCCACCGACCTCGACGCGACGTTCTTCCGGGGGTGCTTCGATCACGTCGTGCCCTGGCATGCGCGCTACGCCTCGTACTTCGAGCGCAAGTTCGACCTGGGCGCGATGTCGCCCTTCGACCGCACGCTCTTCCTCGACGCCGACTGCCTCGTGCTGCGGCCGCTCGCGGACGTCTTCGCCGCCTTCGACGAACACGACTTCTCGGTCGCCGGCCGGAACCCGACCCGGCCCTGGTGGTTCTCAGCCCCCGAGGCGGTACGCGCCGTGGTCGACCGCCCCTCGTATCCGGGCTTCAACGGCGGGCTTCTCCACTTCCGCCGCACGCCGACGTCGGACGCGGTCTTCGGGCGCGCGCGATCGCTGGTGCCGCGGTACGACGAGCTCCGCTTCGCACGCCTGCCCGACGGCGGCATCAACGACGAGCCCCTGCTCAGCATCGCGATGGCCGAACTCGGCTGCCGCGCCGTGGAGAACGACCACCTCGAGATCTTCTTCGGGCCGCGCCTCGGCGCGCTCGCGATCGACGTGCTCGCCGGCCGCTGCGAGATCCCGCGCGACGGTCGCGTGCTGCGCCCGATGGTCTGCCACTTCGAGGGCTCGGACAAGGACCGGCCGGCCTACGCGAGGGAGCGCCTTCGCCTCGCGGCGAACGCGACACTCGGCCGGGTTCCGCGGGTGCTCGAGGCACCCGTCGCCGCAGCGGGCCTCGGCCGCTGGGCCCTCGAACGGGTCGCCGCGCGTGGCGCGCGCGCGCTCCGGCGTCTCCGCACCGACGACCGCGCGTGATCTCGTGGACCCGCGGGAGCCCGCCGCCCCGTGCCCTCAGGGCCGGGGCGGGAACAGTCGATGGCGCAGGCGGATCAGGGAATGCAGCACCCCGGGCGGCACGTTGCGCAGGACGACCGGTGGGAGGTGGTCCTCCGAGGTGAAAGGCATCGGCGCCGCCTCGCGCGAAGTCGCATACGGTTCGGCGAGGGGACACGCCCCGCGCGCCATCCCCTCGATCAGTTCGAGGTAGCGATCGCCCATCGCCTCCACGCCGAACAGCACCCGTGCCCGCTCCGCGGCCGCGCGCGAATGCGCACGCCACGCGACCGGGTCGACCATCGCGGCCACCTGCTCCGCGAAGCCCGCGACGTCGCCCGGCTCGACCAGCCGACCGCTCACGCCGTCCTCGACCGCCACGTCCGTGATCCCGGGAAGACGCGTCACGACCGGCACGCAACCGCTCGCGAGGGCCTCCAGCACGACGAGCGGCATGCCCTCGGTATTGGTCGGGAAGAGCAGCACGTGGTGGCGCCGCAGGACCCCGGGAATCTCGTCGGGCGGAAGCTCGCCGGCCATCTCGACGAGATCCGAGACGCCCGCCGCGGCGAACCGCGCGCGCAGCTCGCCGGCGTCGGGACCGACCCCGACCACGGTCAGGCGGACCTCGACTCCCCGTCTTCGGCACTCGGCGAGGATCGGGCCGAGCCGAAACACGCCCTTGTGCGCGTCGACCAGCCGGCCGACGAAGACGAGCCGCAGGGGGCTCGCGTGCTCCGCGCGCCC
>JAGWVP010000003.1 GCA_018970825.1 bacterium
CACGCAGCACCCCGGCGCCGACCCGCCTCTGCGCGGAGACGCCGCCGGATTCGCGCCCGCGGCGCGGCGAGGCGTTCAGCCCTTCGGGCCGAACCAGGTCACGTCGCCGCGCGCGCGCAGCTCGCCTGCGACCCGCTCCGCCTCCTCCCCCGGGCCGAGGAAGAGGTCGATCCGACCCGGCCCGCGGATCGCGGCACCGGTGTCCATCGCGACCACGAACTGCGAGAACTCGCGCCCGTCGGGCAGGCGGATCGCGAGCCAGCCGACGCTGCCGAGCGGCGTCACGGCCGGGTCGACCGCGACCGAGCGCCAGGCGACGAGCGGCGCGCCGAGCGAGCCGGGTGGGCCCTCGTCGCGACCGCCGGGCAGTTCGCGGAAGAAGGTGTAGCGCTCGTTCCTCGCGGCGAGCCGCGCCGCCTCCTCCGGGTGGGCCCGCATCCACGCCTTGATCGCTGGCGCGGTCGCCTGCTCGGGCGAGGCGAAGGTCCCGTCCTTCACGAGCAGGGCCCCGATCGAGGTGTAGGTGCGTCCGTTGGTGCCCGCGTAGCCGACGCGGATCCGCTTGCCGTCGTCGAGCACGAGCCGCCCGGAGCCCTGCACCTGCAGGAAGTAGAGTTCCACCGGGTCGTCGACCCAGAAGATCTCGAGCCCGCGGCCCGCGAGCGCGCCGCGGTCGATCTCGGCGCGCGACGGCAGCGCGGAGCCGGCGGGCGGCATGCCGAGGAGCGGGAAGCGGAAGGTCGCATCGGGGCTGCGCCGCGCGCGCAGCGAGGGCTCGTGGTAGCCGGTGACCATCACCTGCCGGGTGCCGAGCGAGGCGAGGGACCGCGCGAGGCCGCGCTCGTCGAGCGCGTCGGCGCCCGAGGCCCGAGACCCGAGCGCCGCGCGCAACTCCCCGAGCGCCGCGAGGGCATCGCGCGACGTCCCCGTGGGCGGCCGCTTCGCGAGCGCCGTCGACGCCGAGGCGATCGCGGCGCGCAACGAGCCGCGAACGCCTGCCGTGGAGGCGACGCCGGGTGTGCCCGCTTCCCGCGGGGAACTCGTCGCCGCGCCCGGAGCGGCACGGACGCCGGATTGCGGGGCCGCACCGCAGGCCCCGAGCACGAACACGGCCGCGATCGCCGCCCTCCCGGCTCGACCCATCGCTCGCGGCGCGCGGACGGCGCGCGCCGTCGCCGAACCGGGCAGCCGCATCACGGGCGTGCGAGCACCTGCTCGGCCGCCGCGAGCGCGTCGCCGGTCGTGACCGCACCCATCGCCTCGCCGAGTGCCGCGAGCACCAGCAGCACGTTCTGCGGCGTGCTCGACTCGCCCATGAGTCCGATGCGCCAGACCCGTCCCTTCCAGGGGCCGAGGCCGGCGCCGATCTCGATCCCGTGGCGCTCGAGGAGGCGCGCGCGGACGGCGGCCTCGTCGGTCGCCTCCGGGACGCGCACGGCGTTCAGCATCGGGAGCCGGTGCTGCGCGGCGACCGCCATCTCGAGTCCGAGCGCTTCGAGCCCGGCGACCAGCGCCGCGTGGTTGCGCCGGTGGCGCTCGAAGCGCCGCTCGAGGCCCTCTTCGAGAACGACGCGCAGCGACTCGTGAAGCGCGTAGTTCATCGTGATCGGCGCCGTGTGGTGGTAGACGCGCGAGTCGCCCCAGTATTGCTCGAGCAGCGACAGGTCGAGGTACCAGCTCTGCACCGGGCGCGAGCGGCCGCGAATCCGTTCGACCGCCGCGTCCGAGAAGGTGACCGGCGAGAGCCCCGGCGGGCAGGACAGGCACTTCTGCGTGCCCGAGTAGCAGGCGTCGACACCCCAGGCGTCGATCTCGAGCGGCCGCCCGGCGAGCGAGGTGACGGCGTCGACGACGAACAGGGCACCGTGCTCGCGCGCGATGCGGCCGATCTCCTCGAGCGGCTGGCAGGCCCCGGTCGAGGTCTCCGCGTGCACGACCGCCGCGAGACGCGCCGGTTTTCCCTGCGAGGCGAGCGTCGCGAGCGCGGACGCGAAGCGCGCCGGCTCGATCACCTCGCCCCACGGCACCTCGATCTGCGTCACCTCCGCGCCCGCGCGGCGCGCGACTTCCGCCATGCGCCCGCCGAACACGCCGGCCACGCCGATCACCGCCGTGTCGCCGGGCTCGAGCAGGTTCACCATGACCGCTTCCATGCCGGCGCTGCCGGTCGCGGACAGGGGAAGCGTCAATCGGTTCTTCGTGCGGAAGACCTCGCGCAGCATCCGCTTCACGCGCTCCATGAGCGCGACGAACTCCGGGTCGAGGTGCCCGACGAGCGGCATCGACATCGCGCGCAGCACGCGCGGGTGGACGTCGCTCGGGCCGGGGCCGAGCAGGATGCGCCTGCCGATCTGCAGCTCGGGTTCCATCTTCCGGTGATCCTTTCGGTGGTCGTCGGGTCGGAGGCCCGCCGGGCCCGCTCAGCGCGCCTCGGCGTCGAGTGCGAGCCGCGCGATCGCGTCGAGGTGGACGCGCAGCCCCCAGCGGTACCCGTCGAGGGGCACCCGCTCGTCGTGCCCGTGGAACATCGACGCGAAGCTCATGCCCTCGGGCAGCATGAGCGGCATGAAGCCGTAGCAGCGAGTGCCGAGCCGGGCGTAGAACTTCGCGTCGGTGAACCCCGGGATGAGCCACGGCACCGGGATGCCGGTCGGGTCGTGACGCCGCAGCACGTCGCAGAGCAGCCGGTACTCCGGCGTGTCGCAGGAGGTCGTGACCGGGTCGAGGTCTTCCAGCATCTCGACCTCGAAGTCGTCGCCGACGAGCGCGCGCACCTCGCGCACCAGGTCCGAGCTCGACTGCCCGGGCACCGTGCGGCCGTCGAGCTCGACGGTCGCGACGCCGGGGATCACGTTCGTCTTGTGCCCCGCGCGGATGACGGTCGGCGACACGGTGTTGCGCAGGATCGCGTCGAGCCCGCCCTTCTGGCCGGGATCGCGCACGCCGAGGTCGAGGATCGTGGTCGAGAGCAGCGGCTGGTTCAGGCCGCGCAAAGCGAGCGCGACCGGGCCGGGCTGGGCCGCCGCGAGCGCCTCGACGAAGCGCATCGACTCGGGCGAGAGGTGGACCGGGAGGCGCGTCGTGCCGAGCTTCGCGACGGCGGAGGCGAGGCGCACCGGCGCGCTGTCGGGGCGCGGCAGGCTGCCGTGGCCGGGCTCGCCGCGGAAGGTGAGGCGCAGCCAGCACACGCCCTTCTCCGCGACCTGGATCGGGTAGTAGCGCACGCCGAGCAGGTGCATCGTGAAGCCGCCGACCTCGTTCAGGCAGATCTCCGCCCGGACGAGTTCGGGATGGTTCTCGACCATCCAGCGGGATCCGAGCGTGCAGCCCGCCTCCTCGTCGGCGACGACGAGCATGACCACGTCGCGACGCGGCCGCACGCCCGCGCGGGCCATGGCGAGCATCGCGGCGAGATCCATCGCGATCTTGCCCTTCATGTCGACGGCGCCGCGGCCCCAGACGCAGCCGTCGGCGATCTCGCCGCCGAAGGGGTCGCGCCGCCAGCTCTCGGCCTCGGCCTCGACGACGTCGGCGTGGGAGGCGAGCAGGAGCGGTCCCTCGGGCCCGCGGCCGGCGATCCGGCAGACGAGGTTCGAGCGTCCGGGCGCGACCTCGAACACCTGCGGGTCGAGCCCGGCTTCGCGCAGCGCGCCGGACACGTGCTCGATCACCGCCGCCTCGTTGCCGGGCGGGTTCACCGTGCGCATGCGCAGCATCGCCTGCAGGTGCGCGACCGCCTCGGAAACCCAGGCGTCGCTCGCCTGTGCGAGCAGCGATCGGCCCGCGACGGACGAGTCTCCCGGGGCGCTCGACGTGCTCGCGGGCTCCGCCATGCGTTCCCGCTTAGCAGACCCGACCCGCCCCTCCGCAACGAGCGGGCGGCGGGCTCCGTGGCTCAGCCGAGCGGCGAGAGAGCGGAGAACAGCCGGGCGAGCCCGCGCCGCAGCATCGTGCGCGCCGCGAAGCGCTCGGCATCGACGGTGACTCGCACCGCCGGCCAGGTTCCCTGCACCGAGAAGGGCAGGGTGAGGCTCCCGTCGTCGTTCACGAGACTCGCGCCACCGGGCAGGAGCGCCACGATCTCGCGCGCCGCCGCGGGCGCGACCCGGAGATCGCCCTGGAAGCGGACGTCGCCGCCGCCGGCGACCGCGAGTCGGCCGGTCGCGCCGAAGTCGCCCGACTGCGCCTCCATCGCGGCGCTCGAAATCCGGGATCCGGAGACCTCGACCGGGCCGCCGATGCGGTCGAAGGAGGTGTCGGCCGAAGCGAGCATCGTCGCGAGGCCGACCGGCGCTGCGGCCGTGCCCTCGGCGCCGAGCAGCGGCACCAGGACGTCGCGCACCACGTTGCGGCCCGCGATCGAGCCGGAGACCACGCGCAGGTCGCCCCGGCCCTCGGCGCCACCGGCGATCTCCGCCCAGCCGTCGCCGATCCCGGCGAGGCTGCCGTCGAACGACAGTCCGCCGCGCACCGTCTGCCCGACGGGCAGGTTGCGCAGCGCGACGCCGTCGAGGGCGACTCGCGAGAAACGGTAGGCGGGCTTCCGGCCGGCGCCCCACGGCCCGACGTCGCCCTCGAAGGAGGCGTTGCGCCGGGTCGACTCGAGGCCGCCGCTGGCGACCACGTGGGTCGGGCCCGCGCTCGCGAGACCGTTCAGCCGGGCGTCGACCGACGCCATCCGGAGTTCGCGCCGCTCGCCCGCGGAGCGGTCGACGACGCTCACCGTGCCGTTGGCGACCTCGACCCGGTCGATCGCCTTGCGACGTGCGCGGGAGAAGAGGTCGTCGCTGCTGCGCGAGGTCGGCAGCACGCCGTCGACGTTCAGCCGGCCGTCGGGATCGCGCACGATGTGGATCGTCGGGTCGCGAAGGACGAGCGAGCCCTCGACCTCGCCTCGCACGAGCGAGGCGAGGTCGACGGTCCAGCGCGCGCTCGGCACCGTCACCATCGCCGGGCCGCCGGTCGGATCGGCGATCGAAAGGCCCGCGACGTCGACCCCGGGCCCGCCGCGAAGAGCGAGGCTCACGTCCTGGACCGACGCCTTGCCGCCCATCGCGTCCCGGAGGGCGGCGGCCATGCGCTCCTCGATCCGTCCGGAAACGGCCCGGGCCGCGAGCAGCGACGCGACGAGGCCGCCCAGGACGACCGCGAGGGAGGCGGCGATCCGCCACGCCCAGGTACGACTCGCGGGCTCGGCCCCGACGCCGCTGCGGCGGGCGAGGACGAGTTCGACCGCGCAGTCGTCGCAGGAGGCGACGTGCCGCTCGAAAGATTCCTCGGCGCTCCCGGAGAGGTTGCCCCCGAGGTAGCTCGCGAACGCGTACTCGGCCGGGTGGTCGCCCTCGGCCGCCTGCCCCTCGAGCGCGAGCCGCACCATCCGGCGGACCTCGGCCTCGGAGGGGCCCCCGTGCTTCGCCGCGCGTCCCGGGAATCGCAGGAGGGCCATCAGACCTCCCCCCCGAACCGGGACGCGGCGATGCGGCGCAACTTCTCGTGGAGCCGCATCTTGCGGACGTAGGCGGCGTTCGTCGTGATCGAGAGGTTCTGGGCGACTTCCTCGATCGGCAGGCCCTGGAAATAGAACAGCTGGACGAACAGCCGGTCCTTGCTCGGGAGATCCTCGATCATCTCGCGCACCCGCGCCGCCCGCATGGCCTCTTCGACCTGCGGCTCGGGGCCCGGCGTGCCGTCGGGCCGGGTCTCTCGGATCTTCGTCGCCTCTGCATTTCCGGGATCGTCCAGCGAAATCGTCCGACCTTCTTTTCGGAGACGATCGATCGTGAGCCGGTTGGCCACGACCCGGATCCAGCTCGCCAGGGAGCACCCGTTGCGGCCCTGGTACTGGCGCAGCTTGCGGGCGTCCTGGTCGAACAGGGCCAGGAAGACCTCCTGGCTCATGTCCTCGATCTCCTCTTTCCTAGATGGACGGCCGAACTGCTGAAAGATTACGGAGACCCCGTAGGAAACGATCCCGGAGTACTCGTCGACCAGTCGACGCCGCGCCCCCGCGTCCCCCCGGATGCAGCCCTGGAGGAGTTCGTGGGTGGGGTCGGTCGGGGCGGAAAGCGCAATGCCGCCCTCGGCCCTCGTGTCCGCGCCGCTCATGGCCGCTGCGTGCTTCTATGGCGCTTGCGTGGAAAGGGCAAGAAATCTCCTCGGGTCGCCGACGTGCCCCGGTGGAGAAGGAAGGACGCGCGGGAGGCGTCGTTTCTGACGATGTTTCCGCTCGCCTGGATCACGACCGCCTGGGTGCTCCTCGCCGCCTGGGGTCTCACGTGGTCGACCGCGTACCGGGTCGGCCGCGCCGACGGCCGGCTCGCCCGCGGCGCGACTCCCCCGGCCGACGGGGAT
Organism: bacterium; assembly: GCA_018970825.1. Classification (GTDB taxonomy): domain Bacteria; phylum Desulfobacterota; class Binatia; order UBA12015; family UBA12015; genus REEB422. The sequence goes on from JAGWVP010000003.1 coordinate 6,352, forward strand.
CCGCCCCGGGCCGGGGGCCCGGGGGACTCATCAGCCGATCGGTCGGAAGGACTTGCCCGTGCCCTCGATCCCGGGGCCGGGCAGGACCATCCGCCGCAGCGGGTCCTCGACCGCGCGACCGACGACCCGGGCCCGGGTGCCCTGGTCGCCGACGATCCCGATCGCGCGCGCGGCTTCGCCCTCGGGCACGACGACGCAGAAGCCGATCCCCATGTTGAAGGTCGTGTACATCTCGGCGGCTTCGATCCCGCCGCGCTCCGCGAGCATCCGGAAGACGGGCGGCGGCTCGGGTAGCGAGTCGAGACGGAAGCCGATCCCGGGTGCGTCGACGCGCAGCAGGTTCAGCAGGCCGTCGCCGGTCACGTGGGCGAGCCCGCGGACGTCGAGGCCCGCGTCGAGCAGCGCCATGACCTCGCGCACGTAGATGCGGGTCGGGCGCAGGAGCTCGTCGCCGATCGTCGCCCCGCCGAGCTCGGGCGGCTTCGACGCGAGCAGCTCGGGCGACTCGCCGGGGGCGAGAAGCCGGCGCGCGAGCGTGAGCCCGTTCGAGTGCAGCCCGGCCGAGTCCAGCCCGATCACGACGTCGCCCGCACGAATCGAGCGGCCGAGGATCATGCGGTCGAGCGAGACCACGCCGACCGCGGCCGCGACCAGGTCGAAGCCCTCGCGCCCGTCGGGGCCGTGCGGGCGCAGCAGCTCGCGGACCTGCGCGATCTCGCCGCCGGGAATGCTGACGCGCGCCTGGCGCGCGCCCTCGGCGAGGCCGATCGCGAGCTGCTCGATGAGCTCGGCGTCGACCGACGGGATCGCGACGTAGTCGACCAGCGCGATCGGCTCGGCGCCGACGCACAGCACGTCGTTCACGTTCATCGCGACGACGTCGATGCCGATCGTGTCGTAGCGGCGCAGCGCGTCGGCGACGAGCACCTTCGTGCCGACGCCGTCGGTGCTGAGCGCGAGCCCCAGGCCCTGCCCGAGGTCGAGGACGTTCGCGAAGAAGCCGTTCGGCAGGATCGGGCGACCGCGGCGCGGGTAGTCGTTGGTCGCGGCGAGCCGGCCGAGGAGTCGGCCGAGGCCGCCCTCGAGACGCGCCACGTCGACGCCCGACTCCGCGTAGCTCGCGCCGCGTGCCTTCGTGCTCAAGCGTTCACCCCTTCCCCGGACCCGGCGGGCACCGAAAGCGGCGCCGCACGGAGTGCATCGTCCAAGTCGGGGGGATGTTCAACCGGGGCTCGCGGAGCGGTGGCGCCGATCGCCGTGCCGCGGAGCACCGGGGCGTCACTCGACCGCGCCGGCCTCCCGCAACGCCTCCAGCTCGTCGGCCGCGTAGCCCGCGACCTCCGTCAGGACCTCGGTCGTGTGCTCGCCGAGCAGGGGGCCCGGCGCCAGCACGTCGCTGCCGAGCTCGCCGCGCACGAAGGGGATGCCGTCGACCACGTGCTCGACGCCGTCGGGTCCGGCGGGCGCACGCGCGAATCCTCGCCAGGCGAGCTGCGGGTCCGCCGCGAGGTCCTCCCCGTCGGCGACGACGGCGGCCGGCACGCCGACCGCCTGCAGGCGCGCGACGACGTCGCCCGCGCGGCGGGCGCGCGTCCAGTCCGCGATCCGGTCCTCGATCGACGGCGCCTCGGCGAGCCTCACGCGGAGGCTCGCGAGCGCGGGGGCGAGCGCCCAGGCGCAGCCGTCCTCCGAGAGCACGGTCGCGAGCGCCCGCCACGCGTCGTCGTCCCTCACCGCGATCGCGACCCACCGGTCGTCGTCGCGACGGCCGCCCGCGCGATCCTCGGCCGCGCACCGGAAGATCCCGTGCGGCACCGAAGGTCCTTCCTGCGACGCGTTGCCAGGCGGCGCGATCGCCACGCCGCGAAGCGCGTCGATCGCGCGCGGACCGAGCAGGAACGCGAGCGTCTCGTACTGGCCGAGGTCGACCATCTGGCCGCGACCGGTGCGGCGACGATGCTCGAGTGCGACGAGCGTCGCGAAGGCGGCCATGATCCCGCCCGCCATGTCCGACCAGGAGTAGCCCCAGCCTGCCGGCCGGCGCCCCGGGTGCCGCATCAGGTAGGGGTAGCCGACGAGCGCCTGCAGGGTCGGACCGTAGCTCACGTGGTCGCGCCACGGCCCGCTGCGGCCGAAGCCCGACATGCCGACCGAGATCACGTCGGGGCGCAGCCGGCGCAGGCTCTCGTGGTCGAGGCCGAGGTTGCCCATCACGCGCGCGGAGAAGTTGTCGATCACGACGTCGCTCTTCGCGGCGAGCCGCCGCGCCGCCTCGAGCCCGCCGGGCTTCGAGAGGTCGAGCACGACGCTCTGCTTGCCCCGGTTCAGGTTGCCCGAGAGCCCGCCGCGACGGTCCCCGAAGTCGGCGGCGGCGCGGCGCTCGACCTTGATGACGCGCGCGCCGTGGTCCGCGAGGATGCGGGTCGCGACCGGGCCCGCGACCACCCAGGTGAAGTCGAGCACGGTGACGCCGTCGAGCGGCCGCGGGTCGACGTGGCGCGACGCCGCGGACGCCGGCGCGACGGACACGGCGGGAACGACGCCGGAGACCGTCACGTCGCCCGCCGGCGACGCCGGAAGCGGACCCGTCCAGCCGGCGTCGAGGCGCACCGACTCGTCGTGCTCGCCGACCCGGGGTGGCCTCGTCCCGAGGCGCCACGCGGCGTCGGAGAGCCGGAACGGCGGACCGGGCCGGCGCAGGTCGGAGCCGTCGGCGAGTGCCGCCGGCACGACGTCGAGGCCGCGCGCGGCGAGTTGCTCGTCGCTCGCGAGTTCCTCCGGACGGCGCACGCGCGCGAACGGAAGCCGCATCGCCTGCGCGGTCTCCGCGGTCTCCTGCGCCTCTCGCGAGGCCGCCCAGCGGTCGAGCACGTCGAAGATCCGCTCGCAGTCCGCCTTGCGCGGGTCGACCTCCTCGTAGCGCGGGTCGCGCAGGAGACCGGGATCCGTCTCGCTTCCGACCCACTCGACGAGCGTCGTCCAGTCGCCGAGGATGCACTGCAGGAGGTCGCCGTCGCGGGTCCCGGCGATGCGGAAGCTCCGGCTCCAGTGCAGGGTCCCGCGCCGGGTCTCGACCGCTCCGTTCTGCCGGTAGAACCCGCCGACGTGCTCGACGGCGGCGGCGGTCGCCGCCTGCACCGAGTGGTCGACGGTTCCTCCGCGGCCGGTGCGCGCGCGGCGCAGCAGCGCCAGCATCGCGCCGATCGCCGCGAACAGGCCGGTCGCGTGGTACGACTGCAGCCCGAAGGGCGCGATCGGCGGGTCTTCCGGGAAGCCGTTCACGAACACCATCCCGGCCGCGGCGGCGCAGACCAGGTCGGAACCCCTCCACTTCGCGCGGGGGCCGCGCAGGCCGAAAGGCGTGATCGCGACGCGCACGAGACCCGGCCGATCGCGCAGGAGCGCATCCGCGTCGATGCCGAGCCGCCCGAACCAGTCCGGCGGGGTCTCGTCGACGACGACGTCGGCGTGGCGCGCGAGTTCGCGCAGCCGACCGGCCGAGGCCGGGTCGTCGGGATCGAGTGAGAGCCCGCGCTTGCCCGCGTCGTAGATCCAGCCCGCCGCGCCGGGACCGGTTCCGGCGACGAGGCCTTCGAGGGGCGGCCCGATGCGGCGCAGCCGGGAGCCGCCGGGCGGCTCGACCCGCACCACGTCGGCGCCGAGCCCGGCGAGGAGTCGCGTCGCGAGCGCACCGGCCACGTCGGACAGGTCGAGCACGCGCAGTCCCCGGAGAACGGCGGGGCGCTCCGGCTCGGGCGGGGCGTCCGGAGGCGCGACGTTCGCCGGCTCATCGGCGCCTCTCCTGCCCGCGCTCACGCCGCACGCCTCCGCCGCATCGGTGCGGTGAAGAGGCGACCCGTGTCGGCCGCGAGGTCCGTCACCCGCGAAACGCGGTCGGCGATCGCTCGCAAGGTCTCGTCGCGCCCGCCCGAGACGTCGACCAGGATCGCGTGGAGGTGGAAGCCCCGACGGCGCTTCTCGCGCAGGAACCGCTCGCGGAAGTCGTCGCTCGTCTCGCACTCGCCGTCGGTGACGAGCACGAGGTCGCCGCGGCGCATCTCGCGATCCGCGAGGATCTTCATCGCCGCCTCGAGCGGCGGCTCGAAGTCGGTGCCTCCCCCGGGGAAGTGCGCGGCGAACTCGAGCGTCCGGTCGAGCGAGACCTCCCAGGACCGGCCGGGATTCAGGTCGAAGCGGCGCAACCCGTCCTCGCCCGAGGAGAAGCAGATCGCGTGGCAGCGACGGCGGCGGCGGCGCGCGAGCTCGACGAAGGTGAGCGCGACGGCCTTCGACCAGAGCTCCTTGTCGCCGGCCATCGACGAACTCACGTCGAGGCAGACGACCATCGGGCCGCGGCCGCGCGAGTCCTCGCCGCGCAGCGACCACGCCGCGAGACCGCCGTCGAGCAGCCGGCGGCGGAAGTCGCGGCGCAGGACCGGGTGGCGCAGCGCGACGAGCTCGGCCGGCACGAGACGTGCGAGGTCGTCGAGTCCGCGGGCCGCGCGCACGTCGTGCAGCTCCTCGTCGGCCTGCTCGAAGACCTTCCGCCGCACCGCGAGCGCGTTCTCGCGCACGCGCCCGAAGAGCTCCGCGAGCCGCCGCATGCGGCGATCGTCGGCGAGCCTGCGGCCGAGATCGATCGCGCGGCCCGGGTCCCGGCCCCCGCCCGCGCCCGCGCCGAGACCGCTGCCCCACGCGGCGAGCGCCTCGGGCAGGTCGGCGACGCGGGTCGCGGCCTCCGCCGCCGCGCGGCGCAGGCTGCGGTCGAGGCGCGCGGCCACCCGGTCGAGCGAGGCCTCGACGCGACGGCGCTTCTGCTCGCGCTCGGCCGCGGCACCGCGGGCCGCGGAGCGGGCGGCGCGTGCCGCCGCGCGCGCCGCCTCCGCTGCGGCAGAGGCCGCGCCGCCGGGCGATCCCTCCCCGTCCGGGTCCTCGTCGCGCTCCTCGCCCCGGGCGTCCTCCGCGAGCTCCTCGGCGACCTTCGCCGTCTCCTCCGCCTCGGCCGCGCGCTCGTCCTTCCCGAGCAGGCCCCAGAGATCGAGGAGATCGCCGCTCGTCAGAGTGCGATCCTCGCGCAGCGAGCGCAGCACCGACTCGCCGATCGAGACCGCGCCGAGGCCGGCGCGCGACTCGTCGAGGACGGAGTGATGTCGAAGCGCGGACCACGCCTCGCTCGCGACGACCCCGGCGACGATGCGCGCGGCGAGTTCCGAGCCGGGCGGCGGCCCACCGGGAACGGGCAGGACGTTGGCCTTGAACAGCGCGCAGAAGAGGTCGTCGACGAGCGCGGGGAAGCGGGGCAGGAGCCGGGAGCCCTCCTCGTCGAGCCGGCGCCACGCCTCGGAACCCGCGCGGAGCCGCGCGATCGTCGCTCGGTCGTACGAGTCGGACTCGATCGTCCAGCCGCCCGCCTCGGCCCCTCCTCTCGCGTCGCCCTCACGCACGAACGGGTCCCTCTCAGGCCCGGCCGACGGGCCCGGGGTGGGCGACCCCGGAGCGGATCGCCTCCAGCTCGCCCCGGGCGTCGGCCGCCCCGGCCACCGAGCGGCCCGATTCCCGGGCCTGTCGCTCGATCTCCTCGACCCGGCGCAGCAGCTGCCGGAGCTTCGTCTCGACCTCGACGCGCGCGCGCGCCCGCTCCTCGGGCGAGTCCCAGTCGCGCGCGGCGTAGTCGCCGAGTTCCCGGCCCTGGAAGAGCACCTCCTGCAGGCGCTCGTCGAAGCCGTGGACGATCTCGCGCAGGACCTCGTCGACCGCGACGCGCTCGGCCGGGTCGCGCCAGAGCACGTGCCGCAGGAACAGGAGTTCCTCGTCGCCCACGCGTTCGCGGCCACGCACGAGCGCGAGCGCGCGCAGCAGCGAAACGCCCTGCCGGAAGCGGCGATCCGAGGGCACGACCCCGCGGCGGCCGAGCTCCGCGCGGATCTCCGCGATCGACCGCAGGACGCCGTCGGGCACCTCGACGCTTTCGGCGGCCGCCTGCAGGACGCGCAGGTCGTCGAGCGAGATGCGCGCCGAGACCTCGACCGGCGGCGCCGTCAGCATGCGCAGGAAGCGCCAGTCCTCGGACAGGTACTCGACGACGAAGCGCAGCAGGAAGCGATCCTGCACGGCGGCGAGCTCGTCCTCCTCGGGCAGCTCGTTCGCCGCGCCGAAGAGCGTGAGGAGCGGCACCTCGACCGCGCCGCGGCCGTCGTGGAAGCGGCGCTCGTTCAGGATCGCGAGCAGCGCGTTCAGGATCGACGAACTCGCCTTGAAGACCTCGTCGAGGAACGCGACGTGCGCCTCGGGCAGCTTGCCGGTCGTCACGCGGCGGTATTCGTCGTTCTCGAGCGCCCGCAGGCTCACGGGGCCGAAGACCTCGTCGGGGGTGGTGAACTTCGTGAGCAGCCAGGCGAACGACCGGGCCCCCTCGATCCGCCGGCAGAGCTCGTCGGCGAGCATCGACTTCGCGGTCCCCGGCGGCCCGACCAGCAGCACGTGCTGGCGCGCGACGAGCGCGGCGAGCGCGCCCTCGACGACCTCCGAACGCTCGAGGAAGCAGCGGCCGAGTTCCGCTCCGACCGCCCGGAGCCGGGAGGCGGCCTCCCCGATGGGCTGTTCGTCCTCCATCCAAATCCGGCCTACCACGGGGCGGGATCCCCGGGGAGCGGGCCTTCAGGGCCGGGCACGGGGCCCTGAAAGCCGTCGCCAAGGCCGAATCGAACCCCCTTGCCATGGACCCGGGATCCATTCGATATGACGAAACCATGACAACCCGAATTCATCGTCGTGACTTCCTCCGTCTCGCCGTCGTGACCGTTGCCGCGAGCGCCGTCCCGCTCGCCGGCTGCGGGGACACGTCCTCGGCCCAGCCCGTCAGCACCGACCCCGCCGACGTGGCCCGGGTCTTCCCGCAGGGCATCGCCTCGGGCGACCCCTCGCCGGAGAGCGTGATCCTCTGGACGCGGGTCGAGGGAGCCGCGGCCGGGGACCGCATCACCTACGAGATCGCGCTCGACGAGGCGTTCACCCAGGTCGTCGCCCGGGGCGAGACCTCGACCGACGCCGACCGCGACCACACGGTGCGGATCAAGCCGGTCGGCCTCTCGCCCTACACCACCTACTGGTACCGCTTCGTCGGACTCGGCGTCGCGTCCCCGATCGGGCGGACGAAGACCGCGCCCGAGCCCGGACAGGACGTCCCGGTGCGCTTCGCCTTCGCGTCGTGCCAGGACTTCGTCGGCCGCTGGTACCACTCGTGGCGCGCACTCGTGGAACGCCACCCCGACGACCTCGACTTCGTCGTGCACCTCGGCGACTACGTCTACGAGACCGACGGGGATCCCGACTTCCAGACCGTGGGCGGGGACCGCGCGATCAAGCTGCCCGACGGGCTTCCGCTCGGCGACTCGCCGGAATCGGGCCGCGCCGCGCTCACTCTCGCCGACTACCGCTCGATCTACCGGCAGTACCGCAGCGACGAATGGCTCCGGCGGGCCCACCAGCTCTACCCGTTCGTCAACGTCTGGGACGACCACGAGTTCGCGAACGACTCCTGGCAGGACCACGCGACCCACTTCAACGAGAAGCAGGGGGACGAGAAGTCGCCCGCGCAGCGCGAGGCCGCCGACCGCGCCTGGTTCGAGAACCAGCCGGCCGACGTCGTCTTCGACGAGGCGGCGTCCTATCCCGACGACATCCGCATCTACCGCGGCCTGCGCTTCGGGCGGCACGTCGAGATGTTCATGATCGACGACCGCTACTACCGCGACGATCACCTGGTTCCCGAGGGGCCGGCCGACCTGTCCGTCGGCAAGTTCGCCGCGAACAGTTCCCTCGGGTCCCGCAACTTCGTGCTCAAGTCGGGCTTCGACGAGCGCGAGGCGGCGGCGCGGCCGACCCTGCTCGGCGCGGCGCAGAAGGACTGGCTGCTCGGAGGCGTCGCAGCCTCCGACGCGACCTGGAAGATCCTCGGCTCGGGCGTGCAGCTCTCGCAGATGGCGGTCGACCTCTCGAGCTTCGAGCTCCTGCCCGCGCAGTTCAAGGCGAAGTTCTACTTCAGCTGCGACCAGTGGGACGGCTACCGCAGCGAGCGCGCCGACCTCCTGCGGCGGCTCGCCCCGGGCGGCAACCTCGTCTCGATCGCGGGCGACATCCACGCCTTCTACGCGAGCGAGCTCCACGTCGACTTCGACGCGCCCTCGGCGGTCCCGGCCGCGGTCGAGTTCGTCGTCGCCGGCATCAGCTCCGCCTCGGTCCAGGAGATCACGCAGGCGACGGTCGACTCGAACCCGACGCTCTCGGCACTCGGTCTCGGCTCGCTCGTCGGCCGCTTCGACTCGATCCTCGCGGACTCGAACCCGCACAACGTGTTCGCGAACAGCCTCGCCAACGGCGTCGCCGTGATGACGGTCGACCGCGCGTCGGCGATCGAGGTCGAGTTCCTCCAGGTGCCGCCCTCGGCGGTCCGCGAGGCCTCGTGGGACGGCGCGGTGCAGGTCGCGCGGTTCCGGGTGGCCGGGGGCTCGAACCGGATCCAGAAGCTCTGACCGCGGCGGGCAGGGCGGCCGTGCCGCCCTGCCCGCCGCCGCGCCGCTTGCGGCGACCCGGGCGATCGCGCCTCATGGCGCCCGGTGACGAACGTCGTCGAGAGCGGGCCGGGAGAGGTCGTCCTCGAGGCCCGCGGCCTCGTGAAGCGCTACGTCCTCGGCGAGGTCGAGGTGCTCGCCCTGCGCGGCGTCGATCTCGCCGTGCGCCGCTCCGAGTTCGTCGTGCTGCTCGGCGCCTCGGGCAGCGGCAAGTCGACGCTGCTGAACGTGCTGGGCGGCCTCGACACGCCGACCGAGGGCGAGGTGCGCTTCCTCGAACACGACCTCGCCCGGGTGGGCGAGCGCGAGCTCACGCGGTTCCGGCGCGAGCACGTCGGCTTCGTCTTCCAGTTCTACAACCTGATCCCGAGCCTCACCGCGCGGGAGAACGTCGGGCTCGTGACCGAGATCGCGGAGAACCCGATGGACCCGGCGGAAGCGCTTGCGCTCGTCGGCCTCGGCGCCCGCCTCGACCACTTCCCGTCGCAGATGTCGGGCGGAGAGCAGCAGCGCGTCGCGATGGCGCGGGCGATCGCGAAGCGGCCCGACGTGCTGCTCTGCGACGAGCCGACGGGGGCGCTCGACTACCCGACCGGCAAGGTCGTTCTCGAGGTGATCGAGCGGATCCACCGCGAGCTCGGCACGACGACGATCGTCATCACCCACAACGCGGCGATCGCCGGGATGGCCGACCGGGTGCTGCGCCTCGCCGACGGCCGCATCGTCTCGGACGAGCGCAACCCGCGACGCCTGTCGCCCGCGGAGCTGTCCTGGTGAGGGTCCTCGACCGGAAGCTGCTGCGCGACCTCGGGCGCGCACGCGCCCAGGTCGCGACGATCGCACTCGTCGTCGCATGCGGCATCGCGACCTTCGTCGGCTCGCTCGGCACTTGCGACTCGCTCGCCGCGACGCGCGACCGCTTCGCCGCCGAGTACCGCTTCGCCGAGGTGTTCTCGTCGCTCGAGCGCGCACCCGACCCCCTGCTCTCACGGGTGAGCGGGATTCCCGGCGTGGCGGAGGCGGAGGCCCGCCTCGTGTTCGACGTGACGATCCTCGCGCCCGGGCAGGAGGTGCCGGCCACCGCCCGGATGATCTCTCTGCCCGACTCCGGCGAGCCGCGCCTGAACCGCCTGCACCTCCGGCGCGGACGACGACCCGACCCGGCGCGGCGCGACGAGGTGCTGCTCGGCGAGGGATTCGCGGACGCCCACGGCCTGCGGCCCGGCGACCGCCTCGAGGCGGTCCTGAACGGACGCCGCCAGGTCCTCGAGATCGCCGGCATCGCGCTCTCGCCGGAGTACGTGTTCGCGATCCGCGGCGACTCTCCGCTGCCGGACGACCGGAGCTTCGCGGTGGTGTGGATCGGGCGCCCTGCGCTCGCCGCGGCCTTCGACGCGGAGGGCACGTTCAACGACGTCGTGGCGACGCTCGCCCCCGGTGCGCGGCCCGACGCGGTGGCCGCGGAGGTCGATCGCCTGCTCGATCCCTGGGGCGGGCGCGGTGCACACGGCCGCTCCGAGCAGCCGTCGTGGCGCTTTCTCGAAGACGAGATCGCCGAGCAGCGGGCGATGGCGACGACGATCCCGCCGGTCTTCCTCGCCGTCGCGGCCTTCCTGCTGAACGTGGTCGTCGGACGGATGGTCGCGGCACAGCGGCAGCAGATCGCGACGCTGAAGGCTCTCGGCTGGAGCGACGGCCCGATCGCCGCGCACTACCTCGCGATGGTCGCGATCGTGGTGCTCGCGGGGGCCCTCGCCGGGACCCTGCTCGGCACGTGGTTCGGGCGCTGGATGACCCGGCAGTACGGCGCGTTCTTCCACTTCCCGCTCCTCGAGTTCCGGCTCGTGCCCGCGGTCCCGCTGCTCGCCGCCGGGACGAGCCTCGTCGCGGGCGCCCTCGGGGCGACGGCGGCACTGCGGGGCGTGGTGCGGCTCTCCCCGGCGGACGCCATGCGTCCGCCCGCGCCGCGCGGCTACCGGCACGGCCTGCTCGAGCGGCTCGGCCTCGCCCGGGGGCTCTCGCCGCGCTCGAGGATGCTCCTGCGCCAGGTCGCGGGCCGCCCCCTCCGCTTCGTCCTCGCGGTCGCGGGCATCGCGGCGGCGCTCGGCATCGTCGTCTTGGGGCTGTGCTGGCGGGACGCGCTCGACCACGTGACGACGGTGCAGTTCTCGCTCGCCGAACGCGGCGAGCTCGCGGTCGCGTTTCGCACGCCGACGACGACCCGCGCGGTCCGCGAGCTCGCGAGGATGCCGGGGGTCGAGGAGGCCGAGGGCTACCGGGCGGTCGCCGTCGAGCTGCGCTCGGGTCATCGTTCCTACCGGACGACGATCCTCGGGATCCCGGCGGACGCGACCCTGCGGCGGCTGCTCGACGATCGCCTCCGCGTCGTCCGGCTCCCGGAGTCCGGGGTCCTGCTCACCCGGCACCTCGCCGAGCGGCTCGGCGTACGCGCCGGCGACGCGGTGGTGGCCGACGTCCGCGAGGGCGAGAAGCCCCGGCGCGACGTGGTCGTCGCGGGCGTCGTCGACGACCTGGTCGGTCTCTCCGCCTACATGGAGATCGACGCACTTCATCGCCTGCTCGAAGAGGGCGACGTGGTGAACGGCGCCGCCCTGCGGGTGGACCCGGCGCTCGAGGGGACGACCCGCGCTCGCCTGCTCGCGACCGGCGGCGTCGCGACGGTCACGGCGAAGCGCTCGGCGCTGCGCGAGTTCGAGCGCACGACCTCGCGATTCATCCTCTTCTTCACCGGGATCCTCACCGCGTTCGCGGTCGCGATCGCGGTGGGCGTCGTCTACAATCTCGCCCGGGTGGCGCTCCAGGAACAGGCCTGGGACCTCGCGAGCCTGCGGGTCCTCGGCTTCACGAGGGGGGAGGTCTCCCTGCTCCTCCTCGCGGAGCTCGGCGCGACGATCGTCGCCGCCGTCCCGCCGGGCCTCCTGTTCGGCCGGCTCGCCGCGTGGGCGGTCGCAGCGGCCCACCCGGCCGAGACCTTCCGGATCCCGGTCGTCGTGTCGCCGGGGACCTTCGCGCGCGCGACGGCGGTCGTGCTCGCCGCGGGAGCCGCGGCCGCCCTCGTGGTGCGCAGGCGCATCGACCGTCTCGACCTGGTCGCGGTGCTGAAGGCGAGGGAGTGATCGGGATGCGATCGCTGCCTGCCCTGCTCGCGGCCGTCGCGGTCGCCGTCGCGGCCGCGATCGCGGCCGCCCTGCTCTGGCCCCGTACGCTGCCGGTGGACGTCGCGCTCGTGAGACGCGGTCGCTTCGAGGCGACCGTCGAGGAGGACGGCCGGACCCGCGTGCGCGAACGCTACGTCGTCTCCGCACCCGTCGCGGGCACGGTGATGCGGGTCGACCTCGACCCGGGCGAGGAGGTGTCGCGGGGGCAGGTGCTGGCGGCGATCGTCCCGGCCGCGCCGCCGCTCCTCGACGCGCGCAGCCGTCGCGAGGCCGAGGACCGCGTCGGCGCGGCCGAGGCCGAGCTGCGCCGGGCCGTGGAGGCGCTCGCCCATGCGCGCACCGCGCTCGCCCAGGAGAAGGTCGACCTGGCGCGCGCGAGCAAGCTCGCGTCCGACGGGATCGTCGCGCACGCCGACCTCGACAAGGCCGAGCTCGCGGTCGACCTGCGGACCCGCGAGGTGGCGGCCGGGGAGTTCGAGGTCCACGTCGCCGAGCACCGGCTCGACCTCGCGCGGACGCTGCTCGCCCGGCTCCGCGATCCCACCCGCGACTCGGGCGGAGCCGGCGAGCCCTGGGAGATCCGGTCGCCGGTGCGCGGGGTGGTGCTGCGCGTCCTGCAGGAGAGCGAGTCGGTCGTGGCGGCCGGGGCACAGCTCGTGGAGATCGCCGACCCGGGCGACCTCGAGGTGGTCGTCGACCTGCTCACGGAGGACGCGGCCCGCGTCGCGCCCGGAGCGCGCGTGGCGCTCGAACGGTGGGGCGGCGAGGCGCCGCTCGAGGGGCGCGTGCGGCTGGTCGAGCCGTCGGGCTTCACCAAGCTCTCCGCGCTCGGCGTCGAGGAGCAGCGAGTGAACGTCGTCGTCGACGTGGTCTCGCCCAGGGAGTCCTGGTCGAACCTCGGCGACGGCTTCCGGGTCGACGTGCGGGTCGTCGTCGCGGAGGACGACGACGCGCTGGTCGCCCCGGCGAGCGCGCTGTTCCGCGACGGGTCGGGCTGGGCGTCGTGGGTGGTGGTGGACGGGCGCGCGACCCGTCGCACCGTCGAGGTCACGAGACGCGGGACGCGCGTCGCCGAGATCTCCTCGGGGCTCTCCCCCGGGGATGCCGTGATCGTCTACCCGGGCGACGCGGTCGCCGAAGGCGTGCGCGTGACGACGCGTCGCGAGGAGGAGCGCGAGGGCGGCTGAGTCAGCGGCGGCAGGCGACCGTGGTGCCGCCGCCGCCCGGGAGGCAGGTCCCGGTGCCGAACGCGACTTCGCCGCAGCGTCCGAGAGCCGCGTCGACGGGCGCGCCGAGCGCGACCGCGACCCGCAGCGGCAGGTCGGCCGGGGTGACCGGGTAGGTCCCCGAGGTGCCGACCGCGACGACCTTCACGAGCCCGGGGGAAGAGGTCGACGAGCGGTTCACGACCTGGACCTTGCTCACGCCGTTCGCCTGAGTCCCGCGCGTCGAGAAGGTCCACGACTTGCCCACCGACAGCTTCCAGCCGCTCTGCCCGTCCCAGGTCCCCGGCGGCACCGTCGCCTCGAAGAGCGGCGCCCCGGACGCCGACGCGACGGCCAGCCGAAACCCGTTGGTCGCGAGACGCAGGTCCCCGAAGCCCGCACCGGGCAGGCGGAACGAAGCCGTCAGCGAGAGCTTGCCGCGTCCCGCGCCGGCGGAAGGCACGACGTTCGCGAGCGAGAGTTTCCACGACGAGGAGTCCGCGGACGCGGCGAGCGTGCAGGCGTCGAGGGCATCGCAGGTGCCGTCCGCGTCGCCGTCGTCGGCGACGTGCTCGCAGGTCCCGTCGAGGCACGCATCGAGCGTACAGGGGTCCGCGTCGGACGAGCATCCGCTGCCGTCCGCGGCGACTGCGTCGCCCGGGCAGGACGAGGAGGTCCCGGTGCAGGTCTCGGGGAGATCGCAGGCGCCGCTCGCCGGACGGCAGGTCGTTCCCGCGGCGGCGAGTGCGTCGCCCGGGCAGACCGCCGCGGTCCCGTCGCAGGTCTCGGCGGCGTCGCAGGCGCCCGAGGGGGCGCGGCACACGGTGCCCGCCGGGCGCGCCGGATGCGCGCAGGTGCCGGCCGCATCGCACTGGTCGGTGGTGCAGGTGCTGCCGTCGTCCGGGCAGGTCGTCCCCGCCGGGCGCGCCGGGTGCGCGCAGGTACCGCTGCCGTCGCACTGGTCGAAGGTGCAGGCGCGTCCGTCGTCGGTGCAGGCGGTGCCGGCCGCCGTGCGCACGTCGGCAGGACACGAACCGTCGACGCCGCCGCAGCGCTCGACCGGGTCGCACTCGCCGGTCGAGGAGCGGCAGGTGGTGTTCGCGGGGCGGACGACGTCCGCGGGACAGGCCGGGTCGGTGCCCGTGCAGGTCTCGGCGAGATCGCAGGTGCCGGAAGCCGCGCGGCAGATCAGGCCCGCGTTGGTCGGCGGGTGCGCGCAGCGACCCGCGCCGTCGCAGCGGTCGAACGAGCAGACGCTGCCGTCGTCCGGGCACGCGGTGCCGGCGGCGACGAACGCGTCCGACGGGCAGGCGGTCGAGGAGCCGTCGCAGGTCTCGGCGACGTCGCAGGGCCCGCCCTCGCGACACACGGTCCCGGCGGACGAACGGGCGTCCGGCGGGCAGGCCGCGGCGCTCCCGTCGCAGGTCTCGACGGGATCGCACCCGCCCGCAGACGCGCGGCAAAGCGAGCCGGCGGCGGCACGGACGTCGGCGGGACACTCGGCGCTCGCGCCCGAGCAGGACTCGACCACGTCGCAGGTGCCGGCCGCCGCGCGGCAGACCGTCCCGGCCGAGGCCACCCGGCAGGAGGCGTTGCAGCAGGATCCGCCGGGCAGGGACGGCTCGCCGCACTGCTCGGTGGGATCGACGACGTCGTTGCCGCAGGCGACGTCGTTCGGCCAGAAGCCGCCCGGGTGGAACGTCTGCACGTCGGTCGCCGAGCAGGCTGCATCGGTGCCGGCGACCCCGGACGTCGCACAGCACGGCGACGCCTCGCTGCACTGGAACCCGTCCCACGCGAAGCGGGCGAGCTTCTGGTGCCCCTGGTCGGAGGGATGGAAGCAGTCGCAGCAGGACAGGTCGCTGCTCGACAGCTTGACGTCGAAGGTCCCGTCGCGGAAGCGAAGGACCACGTCCGCGGCCCGGGTCGCGCCCGTCGCCGACGTGCCGCCGACCGGGATCGCCGCGTACTCGGCGGACACGCGAGAGAGCACCTCGTTGTAGCCGGCGAGCGTGTTGTACATGTCGACCCGGCGCTGGTCGGAGCAGTCGTCGGTGAGCGAGAGGCAGACGCCGTTCGTGCCGAACACGCCGTTCACCGCGCCCAGCGTCCGCCAGAGGCTGTTGCAGCTGATGCCGAGCCCGAGCCCGCAGGAACTCTTCGAGGCAAGGTTGCAGAGCTGCGAGATGCGGATCGTCGCGAGCACGAGGATGCGCGCCGACGGAATGCGGATCAGGTGGTCGAGCCCGGCGCGGAACTCGCGCTCGAAGGCCGCCTTCGTGGTCCGGCAGTAGTTGTTCGGGTCGCGGTCGCCGCCGCAGGAGTTGCCGGTGCGGTCGACGGTGTTGGTGCAGGCGTCGTTGTGCCCCATGAGTACGGTGACGTAGCGCGGGCCGGCCGCACCGGAGAGGTTCTGGCGGATCGACGAGGACTGGCTGCGGAAGTCCGACAGCATGGTGCCGCCGCTCATCGAGTCGTTGAAGATGCTGACCTGCGCACCCTTCGCGCACTCGAGACGCTCGGCGTGGGTGAAGGTCCCGTCGCCGCCGGACTGGCACCAGTTCGACCCGTGGTCGCGACCCGTCGCCCAGGCGCGACCGGGATTGTCGCCGTAGTTGCAGGAACCCGTGTTGGCGTTGAAGCCGCGGGAGATGCTGTCGCCGGTGACGCTGATCGACTCGGAGAAGGGGGCGGCGCGGACGACCGTCGACGCGACCGCGAGGATCGCGAGCGCCGCGCACGCGGCGAGGGATGCGCGAAGCCGCGCCCGGGCCCCGCCCGGGGCCCGGACCGCTCGGTCCAATCTCCCCATGGGGCGCGGGCCTATCTCGATCGGCCGCGAGAGGTCAACGAAGAATCGTCCTCCCCGGGGGGTGCCACGCCCGGGAGCGGATCGGGGGCTGCCTCCGCCGCCACGCGACCCTCGGTCGCGCCGGAGGCGACTCCGACCGCGGCGAGCATGAGGACGGCGCCCGCCACCGTCGGGCGGTCGAGCGCGCGGCCGAGAAGGGCGGCCTCGAGCAGCGCCGCGGTGACGACCCCGGTCGCCGCGACGAGGCTCGCCCGGGCCGCCGAGTGGTGGCCGAGCGAGTGGTGGAGCAGCCACTGCGCCGCGACCGAGAAGAACACCACGCAGGCGAGCGCCGCGACCAGTTCGCGGCTCGGGGGCGGAAGGCCGGCGGCGAGCGACGGCGAGGTCGCGACCGCGCCGATCGCCATGAACCAGGTCGTGATGAGCGAGGCGCTCTCGCTCGCGCGCAGCCCGCGGGCCGTCGCGATCGCGGCGCCCGAGAGAAGGGCGGCACCGCCGGCCGCGAGCATGCCCGGGAGGAGCGACGGGTCGATGCGGATCTCGCCCCCGACCACGAGCGCGGCACCGGCCAGGTTCAGCAGGAGACCCGTGGCCGTGCGACGGGTGAAGCGCTCGCCGAGCAGCGGCACGGCGAGTGCGGCCGCGAACACCGGGTAGGTGCTCTGGAGCAGCGCGGCGAGCGCCGCCCCGGCGCCGTCGATGCCGACGAAGTAGAGCGTGATCGCGCACGCCCCGACCGCGCCCCGCAGGATCACCCGGGAGAGGTTGCCCGGCGCGGGGACGAGACCGCGCCCGCGGGTCGCGATGAGCAGGACCAGGAACGATCCCGCGAAGCGCAGGCAGGCGACCTGCACGGGCGTCATCCGGCGCGTCGCGACCTTCACCGAGACGGCCATCGCGCCGAACAGGACCGACGACGCGAGCAACGGGAGCAGCCCCTCGCCGAGCGTCGAGCCGCCCTCGTGCCGCGTCGCCACGCGAGTGGTTCGCGCCGGGTCGGGCGCGAGTCAAACGCTCGTCGCACGCCGAGCGGGCCCGGCGCTTTGCGCCTCGCACCGGGCGTCTGGCATGGCATCGCCCATGGTCGCGCGGGACACGGGCTGGTTCGCGAAGGCGCGCAGCGGGATCTTCGTCCACTGGAGCCACGCGAGCGTTCGGGGGATCGAGGTCTCCTGGCCGCTCGTCGGCGGGGCACCATGGTCGGACCGTCCGCAGTCGGTCCCGGCGGACGAGTACCACGCGACGGCCGGGGACTTCTCGCCGCGGCCCGGGGCCGCGCGCGAGTGGATGCGCGCCGCGCGACGGGCGCATGCGCGCTATGCCGTCCTGACGACGAAGCACCACGACGGCTTCGCGCTGTTTCCCTCCGCCGTCTCCGACTTCGGGATCGGGACCTTCCTCCGCGGCCGCGACCTGGTCGGCGAGTTCGTCGAGGCCGCGCGCGCCGAGGGCATCCGCCCGGGCCTCTACTTCTCCCTGCCGGACTGGCATCACCCGGACTATCCCGCGTTCCGCGACGAGCACCGTCCCTACTCCTTCGGCCTTCGCCCGCGACCGGCGCCGGAGCAATGGGAGCGCTACCTCGCCTTCCTGTCCGCCCAGCTGCGGGAGATCCTGACCCGCTACGGCCGGATCGACCTGCTCTGGTTCGACGGCGGGTGGGAGCGCCGCGCCGACGAGTGGCGCTCCCCGGAGCTCGAGCGGATGATCCGCGAGCTGCAGCCGGACATCCTGCTGAACGATCGCCTGCCGGGCGTCGGCGACTACGACACGCCGGAGCAGCACGTCCCGGACCGCGCCCCCGGCCGCCCCTGGGAAACCTGTCTCACGATGAACGAGACCTGGGGCTGGAACCCGGACGACCGGGCCTGGAAGTCGCCGCGCGACCTCGTGCACGCGCTGTGCGAGACGGCCTCGCGCGGCGGCA
>JAGWVP010000344.1 GCA_018970825.1 bacterium
CGTGCCGCGCCCGCGACCCGACGCACTCCGCGTGCGTCGTCGGCCGCTCTTCGCCTGCCTCGCTGCGGCTGCCCTGCTCGCGGGCGCCGTCCCGCTGGTCGCGACCGCCGCCCGCGAGAGGGCACGCGCGCCGCGGGCCGTTCGTCAAGCAGAGGATCCGTCGATCTTCGCGGCGTCGGTCCCGCCGCACGGAGATCCGGTCGCAGGCGTTCCCGCGCCCTCCCGCACCGTCGAGCGCGCACTCTCGCGCTGCCGCTCGAAGCTCGCCGACGGCGAGCGTGCGCGCATCGCGCGCGCGGTCGAACGCGAGGCTTCGCGCCACGGCTACGACCCGCTCTTCGTGCAGGCCCTCGTCGAGGTCGAGAGCACCTGCGCTCCCACCGCGCGCAGCCGCGCCGGCGCGATCGGGCTCGCCCAGCTGCGCCCGTCGACGGGCCGCGCCGTCGCACGCGATACCGGCGTTCCCTGGCGGGGCGACGCGACGCTGCTCGATCCCGACTCGAACCTGCGACTCGGCATGGCCTACCTGCGCCAGCTCGAGTCCCGCTTCGGCGACGTGCGTCTCGCGGTCGCGGCCTACAACCTCGGTCCCGAGCGCGTCGCCGGCATGGCGCCCGAGCGCGCGAAGCGCAGCGGCTACGTGAAGCGCGTCCTGCGTCGCTGGGCGAGCCTCCGCTCCGAGCACGGGCTGTCCTGAGCCGGGAAGGGCGGGGGAGCAGGACGGGAGTCGCTCGCGCCGAAAGCCGGCGTCCGCACCGCCCGCGGGCTTCGGGACTTCGTCGCGACGTCGCGGCCCGCGGACCCTTCAGAGCACCCCGCGCTCGCGCAGCGCCGCGATCTCCTCCCAGGCGTATCCCAGTTCGTCGACGAGCACCTGCTCGGTGTGCTGGCCGTGCTCCGGGGCCGTGCCCCCGATGCGCGAGGGGGTCGCCGACATGCCGAAGGGGAGCGAGACCATCTCGGTGGGGCCGTGCACCGGGTGTTCGACGGTCGAGACCATCCCGTTCGCCCGTACCTGCGGGTCGTCGGGCAGGTCGTTCACCGAGCCGACCAGCGTGAAGATGAAGTCGCCGCCCTCCTCCAGGAGCCGCTTCCATTCGGACGAGGGCCTCGCCGCGAAGGTCTCGTCGAGGAGACCGATCAGCACCGACGCGTTCATGCCGCGGTCCATCATCGTGCCGAAGCGCGGGTCGTCGGCGAACCCGGGACGCCCGATCACGCGGACGAAGTCCGTCCACCAGCGGTCGGCCTGCGCCATCGCGAAGGCGATCCAGCGGTCGTCGGCGCATCGGTAGTGGTTCCACAGCGGGTTGAAGGCGAAGGAGCGCGAGAAGCGCGGCATCTCGCCGCCCAGCATGAGGCGCGAGGAGAGCGACAGGCCCTGCAGCCAGCTCATCGCACCGAGCAGCGACGCGTCCACCTCCTGGCCGACGCCGTGGCGCTCGCGCGCGAGGATCGCGGTGACCACGGCGAACGCGAGCATGGTGCCGCCCATCTGGTCGGCGATCGCGCCCTGGATCGCGAGCGGCGGCGATCCCGGCTCGCCGGCCGCCATCATGATGCCCGAACGCGCGAGGCCCAGGTAGTCCATGCAGGGCCGCTCCGCGTCGGGCCCCTCGAGCCCGAAGCCGCTGCCGCTCGCGTACACGATGCGCGGATTGCGGGCGCGAAGGTCCTCGTAGCCGAGCCCCAGGCGCCGGGCCGCGCCGGGCCGGAAGTTCTGTACGAAGACGTCGGCGCGCTCGGCGAGCCGCAGCACGATCTCCCGCCCTTCCCCGGTTCGCAGGTCGAGGGCGATGCTGCGCTTTCCGCGGTTGTTCGCCTCGAAGTAGAAATTCGGGCGGTCGCCGAGGTCGAGTCCCTGCGCGCGGAGCACGCCGCGGCCCGGGTCGCCGCCCTCGAGCGACTCGATCTTGATCACGTCGGCGCCGAGGTCCGACAGCATGAGCGAGCAGACCGGCCCCTGCTGCCAGATCGTCCAGTCGAGCACGCGGATCCCTTCGAGCGGCAGCGGCATCGTGATCCTCCCGGGCCCGGGCGGGCCCGGCTCCTCCCTGCCACCGCGGCGGGGGTCTGGACAAGCGGCGGCGGCCGGGAAAGAACGCGCCATGGAGACGATCAACACCGTCACCGGCACCTGCCGCCCCGCGGAACTGGGCCGGACGCTCGTCCACGAGCACCTGCTCATCGGCTACCCGGGCTGGCAGATGGACGCGCTCGCCCCCCGCTTCGAGCGCGGCGAGGCGCTGCGACGAGCGGTCGACGCGCTGCAGAAGCTCCGGTCGTTCGGCGTGAAGACCTTCCTCGACCCGTGCCCGATGGACCTCGGCCGCGACGTCGAGTTCATGGCGGAGGTCGCGCAGGCCTCGGGCATGCGCATCATCTGCACGACCGGCGCCTATTTCGAGGAGCAGGGGCTCACCTACACCTTCCGCAACCTGCCGCTCGACGACATCGCCGCGATCTACGAGAAGGAGATCAAGGAGGGAATCGGCGAGACCGGCATCAGGGCGGGCCTCATCAAGATCGCGACCGGCGACCACCACGTCTCCGACTACGAGCGCAAGCTGCTCGTCGCCGCCGCACGCGCCGCGAAGCGCTGCGACGTGCCGCTCATCTCGCACACCCAGGAGGGCACCTGCGCGACCGAGCAGATCGAGATCCTCGAGGCCGAGGGCGTGCCGGCCCATCGACTTCTCGTCGGCCACACCGACGGCGTCGACGATCCCGCCTACCACCGGCGCATCGTCGACCGGGGCGCCTACATCGGCTTCGACCGCCTCGGCATCACGGTCATCCAGCCCGACGAGGTCCGCGTGAAGAACGTCGCGGCGCTGGTTCGCGACGGCAAGGGACGCCACGTCTGCCTCTCGCACGACTCGAACTGCGGGGCCTGGCTCGGCCGCCCGATCTTCGCCCCGGGACAGCCGATCGACCCGGCGCTGATCCCGCAGATGATGCCCCACTGGACGCCGAGCCACCTGTTCGAACGCGTGATCCCGATGATGCGCGAAGCCGGCATCCCCGACGAGGCGATCACGGCGATGACCGACGAGAACCCGGCGCGCTGGTTCGCCGGCGAACCGGCCTGACCGGCGCCCCCGGCGCCCGTCCCGCCCCCGCAGCCCCGGGACTGCCGATGCCGCCGCCCGCGTCCGTCTTCGTCGAGGCGAACCGGCTTCGCCTGCACCTCCTCGACTGGTCCGAACCCGGTGCGACCGGCGAACCGGTCCTGCTGCTGCACGGCCTGCAGGAACATGCGCGGGCGTGGGACTTCGTCGCACCCCGGCTCGCCGCGGGCGGACGCCGCGTGCTCGCGCTCGACTGGCGCGGCCACGGCGAGTCCGAGCGCGTCGGGCGCGGCGGCTACTACCATTTCGCCGACTACGTCGCCGACCTCGCCTTCGTCGTGCGCGCGCTCGGCGGTCGAGCGGCGCTGGTCGGCCATTCGATGGGCGGCAGTGCCGCGCTGCTGTTCGCGGGCTCCGAACCCGGGCGCGCGACCGCGCTCGCCCTGGTCGAGGGGCTCGGTCCGCCCGACGCCGAACCGGCGGCGACGGCCGAGCGATGGCAGGGCTGGATCGGCGAACTCGAGGCCCTCGCCTCCCCGCGCGAGCGGGACCTCGCGCGCCCCGCGCCGACGCTCGCCTCGGCCACGCGGCGGCTCGCCGAGCGCTTCCCTCTCTGGTCGCCCGAGGTCGTGCGCCACATGGCGCTCCACGGGACGCGCCCGCTCGCCGATGCGGGCGACGACCGGGCGGGCGCGGGCGACGAGGATGCGCCGCGCGCGTGGCGATTCGATCCGCTTCACCGGACGCGATCGCCGCAGCCGTTCTACGTCGCACAGGCGAGGTCCTTCTGGCGGCGCGTCGCGTGCCCGGTGCTCTACGTCGAGGGGACCCGCAGCTGGATCAGCGCCGCGCCGATCGAAATCGACGCGCGGGTGAACGAGCTCGGGGCCGCGCGCGCGAGGATCGAGGAGGCCGCTCACCACCCGCACCTCGAGCGTCCGGACGAGACCGCCCGCGTCCTTCGCGACTTCCTCGACCGGGCCGTACCGACGGCCGCCGCGGGCCGCTGACGGGGGGGGGGGCCGCCGAGGGCGATCGC
>JAGWVP010000345.1 GCA_018970825.1 bacterium
AGCACGCTCGGCTCGGATGCCTACCGGGCGCTCCACCTCGGCCGGCGGCCGCCGGGTCGTGCGTTCGCGCTCTCGACCGTGATCTTCGACCGGCTGGTCGGACTCGTCGCGCTCGTCCTGGTCGCGATCGCCGCGATCCGGCTCGGGCCGAGCGATCCGCTGCCCGCGAAGCTCGTCGCCGGCGTGAACCTGGTCGGACTGGCGCTCGTCGCGGGATGGTTCGCAGCCCCTCTCGCCGTGCGGCTGCTTCCCGAGGGAAACCGCTGGCGGACGTTCGTCGAGGCGGACCTCGACCCCTACTTCCGCGACCCGCGGCTCCTCGCGACGGCGCTCGGCACCTCGGTCGTCGTGCACCTGTTGCAGGTCGCGAGCCAGGACCTGCTGGTCGACTCGATCCACCTGGGCGTGCCGTACGGTTTCGTCGCGATCTACCACCCGCTCGTCTCGCTCGCGGCCGCGATCCCCTTCACCGTGGGCGGGTTCGGGCTGCGCGAGGCCGCCTACGCGCTGCTGCTTCCCTATGCCGGCATCAAGCCCGACGACGCGGTCGCGCTCGGGCTGCTGTGGTGGGCGATCGGCGCGCTGGGCGGGCTCCTCGGCGGGATCGTCTACGTGCTCCGGCCCGAGCCGAAGCCCGCCGGCCGTGGTTCGAACGCCACGGCGAACGGGGGCACCGACGACGCCGGTTGATCCGGGTCGTGCGCGGGGCGAGGCTCGCGGGGTGGACCGCGCCGCGCTCGCGACGTCGCTGCTCGGCATCGTCGGGCGCGATCACCTGGTCGAGGATCCCGAGGTGCGCGCCGGCTACGAGCGCGACTGGACCGGCCGCTTCGGCGGCGCCGCGGCGTTCGTCGTGCGCCCGGCCGACGCGTCCGAGGTCGCAGCCGTCGTACGCGCCTGCGCGGCGGCCGGGGCCGCGATCGTCCCGCAGGGCGGCAACACCGGGCTCGTCGGCGGCGGCGTGCCGCGCGGCGGCGAGGTGCTGCTGAGCCTGCGCCGCCTCGACGGGGTGGAACTCGTCGACGCCGGAAGCGGCGGGGTCGTCGCAGGAGCGGGCGCGACGCTCGCCGAGGTTCGGCGCGCGGCGTCCGCGGCCGGGTACGCCTTCGGCGTCGACATCGGGCCGCGCGAGTCCTGCACCGTCGGCGGGATGGTCGCGACGAACGCGGGCGGAGTTCACGTCGTGCGGTACGGCTCGATGTCCTCGCAGCTGCTCGGTGTCGAAGCGGTGCTGGCCGACGGCTCGACGGTCGGACGCGTGCCCGCGCCGACCAAGGACAACGCGGGGTACCGGCTCGCAGCCCTGCTCGCGGGCAGCGAGGGGACGCTCGGGATCGTCGTGCGCGCGCACCTGCGGCTCGTCCCCGCCGACCGTGAGCGCGCCGCGGCGATCGTCGGCTTCGCCGACGCCGCCCGCGCGATGGCGGCCGTCGAATCTCTCCGGCGCGGGCTGCCCTCCCTCGCGGCGGTCGAGATCCTGTTCCGCGAGGCGCTCGACCTCGGCGCGTCGCAGGCCGGGGGATCGGTGTCGCTGCCCGCCGGCTGCGACGTCGCGTTGCTCGTCGAGTGCGCCGGGCCGCACGGCGTGTCGGCCGAACTCGAGGGGGCGGTCGAAGCGCTCGGCGACGCGGCGCTCGGCACCGCGTTCGCCGAGGGGGCTTCGGTCGCGCGACTGTGGCGGCTGCGCGAGGCGGTGCCCGAGGCGATCGCGCGCGAGGGCGTGCCCCACAAGATGGACGTGTCGCTTCCGCTCGGCAGGATCCCCGGGTTCGAGCGGGACGTCCGGTCGCTGGTCGCGGGCCTCGCCCCGGGGGCGCGCACGATCCTGTTCGGCCACGCGGCCGACGGGAACCTGCACGTGAACGTGCTCGGACTGCCGCCGGGCGACGAGACCGTGGACGACGCGGTCCTCGACCTCGTGGCCCGCTCGGGCGGGAGCATCGCCGCCGAGCACGGGATCGGGGTCGCGAAGGTCGCGGCGCTCGGGAGGCATGCCGCCCGGACCGACCTCGAGGCCATGCGGGCCCTGAAGGGGGCCCTCGACCCCCGGGGCATCCTGAACCCGGGGGTCGTCCTGCCCGCCTGAGCCCGCCCGGGCCCGCCCCCCCGGCGTCCCGCCCGGAGGCCCGTCCCTCCTTCGCTTTTCGCTTTGACAACGAGGGGCCCGGCCAGCATCATCCCGGGCGTCCCGGGGACTGGCGCGAGCCGTTCGGCCATGTGCAGTCTCGGGGGCAAGGTCGGGTCGGCCCTCGGCCCGGCCGGCAACACGGAGGACATTCCATGCGCATCTCCCGGCTCCCGCGGACGCTCCAGGCCCTCGCCCTCGCCATTGCCCTCGTGCCCTCGTCGGCCGGGGCCACGGTCTACAACTTCACCGGCAAGGCGACGAAGCTCGGACCGGTCCCCTCGGCCCCCGAGAACCAGCAGAACTCGGTGATCTCGATCGGCGGTCTCTTCACCACGTTGCAGGCGCCGGGCGACCTGCGCGCCTACCAGCTCCAGATGAGCAAGGTCCTCTACAGCGAGGGGCTCGCGAAGGAACTCCTGCAGGATCCGAAGGTGCCGGTCGTCCTCTGCCCCGACGTGCGCCGCAGCCGCCCCGGCAACGCGGTCTACCTGCTCCCGCCGGACGGAAGCGCCCGTCCGACGGGCCGCGCGACCGTGAGCCTGCAGAGCGACGGCTCGGTCAAGTTCCGGATCCACATGAACCGCGCGCTGATCGACACCTGCCCCGACGGCACCTGCGCGATCGCGGGCACGCCGAGCCTCGCCTCGATCACGACCGCCTTCCAGCTCGTCCCGCGCACGATCGCCTGCGGCGCACCGGTGATCGGCGGCACGCCCCTGCTGCCCCAGGAGACGACGCTCGACTGGAAGAAGCTCGTCGAGGTCGACGGGACCCGCCTCCGGTTCACCGGCGGCGACGGTTCGGGCCCGAGCAGCTCGAGCCTGCCGCGGCCTCGCGTCACGGTCGACGACACCGCGCTCGGCAACGGGCTCTACGAGGTGGTCCTGAAGAGCTCGGGCTCGAGTTCCCCCGAGCCGATCTTCGGCTACCGCTTCAGCGTCGAAGAGCGCGACACCGGCGTCGTCGTGGTCCCGCCCACGGCGGTCTACGTGCCGGCGGACGACCTGACGGTGACGTTGACCGGGCCGGGCGACTACGTCGCGGTCATGAGCATCGTCGACGTCCTCGGGACGATCTCGAATCCCGCCCGGCGCAACTTCAGGCTGCACTGACCGCGGTCGCGGCGGCCAGCAGCAGCTGGCCGCCGTAGTACAGCGGCAGCCCCCAGAGCTGGTTCGAGAACCCGGGGGCGACGAAGCGCTCGCGGGCGACCGCGAGGTCCGAGATCGCGAAGGCGATCGCGCCGACCAGCAGGAGCCGGTTCGGCGAGTGACCGAACGTGCCCAGCGCGCATGCGACCATCGCGCTGATGACCGAGACGTAGGCGCGCACCGGTACGCTCATCCCGGCGGGCACGCGCCCCCGTAGCCACGCCCACGTCGCGAGCGCCGGCCCCGCCATCAGGGCGAGGCCGGTCAGGAGCCACGCGAGCGAGACGCCCCGCTCGAGGAAGGCCACGGCGAACGCGAGGTGTCCCAGCAGGAAGCTCGCGAGGCCCGCGAGGAAGGCGGCATGCGCGCCTTTCGGGATCAGCAGCACGTCGCCGAGCCATCCGAGCACGAGCCCGGCGAGGACGAGCCGGCCCCAGGGCGTCGCGCCGGCGCCGGCCGCGATCGCGGTCATCACGAAGCCCGTCGATGCGAGCGGCTTCACGAGCCACTTGGCCGACTGGGATCCCATGGCCTCGGCGATCATGAGGAGGACGACGAGGACGGCGGTGGCGGCGATCCAGGTCTGCACGACGCCGAGCGCTACCCGATCGGCCGCGCCGTGGCGAGGGGCGGACCGGGGCACGAGCGGGCGGCCGGACCGCGGGTACGGCGACCGCCGGCCCGGCACGCCGCCGGCCCCGCGGCTAGGGGGCGACGGAAGGAGCCGATCCCGGCGCCTCGACCGCCGGGGCCGGATGCGCCGGGGCTTCCGCGACCGGCCGCCTCGCCGCCGGGATCGCGGCGAGCGCGACCGCGATCCGCGC
>JAGWVP010000346.1 GCA_018970825.1 bacterium
GAACTGGTCCGAATCCACGTCGCCGAGCGGAAGCGTCACGGTGACGGACGCGAACGCCGCGTCCCGCTGCGGCGCCGCGTTCGTGCGGACCCAGGCATCGAAACCCGGACGCGCCGCCCCGGGGATCGCCTTCGCGGAGGGCGGCGCCACCCGGTAGGCGGCGACCGCCTCCATCACGTCCGACCGCAAGTCGTCGCCGCGCTCGGACTCGACCTTGGCGACCTCCGCGCGGACCAGGTCGGCGAAGGCGTCGGGGCCGAGCTTGCGCGCGACGAACTTGAGGCGGGCCTTGTGGCGGTTCTTGCGCTCGCCGGCGCGGTGGTGGACGCGCACGATCGCCTCGCACCAGACGAGGACGTCCTGCGCCGGCACGAAGTCGGCGACCCGGACGGCGAGGAACGGAGCGGCACCGAGTCCTCCCCCGGCCCAGACCGAGAAGCCCCGGGTGCCGCCCTGCTCCGCTGCGTAGAGCCCGATGTCGTTGATCGCCGCCTGGGCGCAGTCGAGGGGACAGCCTTCGACGCCGATCTTGAATTTCCGGGGAAGGGTCAGGTTCAGCGGGCTGAACAGGAAAGCGTCGTGGATCGCCTGCACGTAGGGCGTCACGTCGAACGGCTCGTGCGGCGAGGTCCCCGCGAACGGGCAGGCCGTCACGTTGCGGACGCTGTCCGCGCACGCTCCACGGGTCGTGATGCCGACGGCTTCGAGCCGCGCATACATGTCGGCGACCTTCTCGATCGGCACCCAGTGCACCTGGACGTCGGCCCGCGTCGTCACGTGGGTGATGCCGCGGCCGTAGTCGTCGAAGATCCCGGCCAGCACGTCCATCTGCTCGGCGGTCATCATCCCGCCCGGCAGCTTGATGCGCTGCATGTAGCTCGTGTGGTCGAGCTGGTAGTAGAGGCCGTAGGACAGCCGGACGGGCCGGAACTCCCCGTCGGAGAGTTCTCCCCGCCGGTAGGCCTCGACGCGGCCGGCATGGAGCTCCCGGGCCCGATCGAATTGCTCGCTCGTGGGTCTCATCGAAGTCCGTCCTTCCGAGTCGCGAGGATGACAGTCCCGAATCGGAGGCGCAATCGAGACCGCCACGGTCCGCGCGCCCTTTCGCCCCGGTCCCCTTTCGGTTAACCGGTGACGGCGATGCTCTTCTGGTTCCACCTCGTCGCGACGGGCCTCTTCCTCGGGGCGACCGCCGGAATCGCCCTCTTCACCGTTCCCCGGGCCGCCCGGGAGACCACGGCCGTGGAGAGGCGGGCGTCCCTCGTGCGCACGTTCCGCGTGTACGACCCGCTCGCGATCGCGCTCCTCGGCGTGATGGTGATGACCGGCGCCTGGAGCGTGACCGGCTACAAGCAGAGCCTCGGCGCGGACTACGCGACCTTCGCCGAGCACCTCGCATGGAAGCTCGCGCTCGCGTTTCTCGTCGTGATGTCCGGCACCTGGGTCACCTTCGGCATCGGTCATCGCCTGGTCCGACAGATGGAGTGGGACGAGCCGATCGACGAGGCCAGGATGAACGGACTCCTCGCCCGCCTCCGGGGAGCCGCGTGGACGACGGTTCTGCTCACGATCGCGACGATCGTCGTCGCGTCGAGGCGATGAAGGCGCGAATCGAGGCGCGACGGGTGCGGCGAGCCGCTGCCACGGAAAGGATCGAGCGATGGTGATTCCGGCGACCCAGCTCCGCGCGGGCATGGTCATCATGTACAACAACGACCTCTACCGCGTGACCAACGTCATGCACGTCACGCCGGGCAACTGGCGCGGGATGGTGCAGACGAAGTTGCGGAGCCTTCGCACCGGGAACTCCACCGAGAACCGGTTCCGCTCCGAGGACAAGGTCGACCGCGTGAGCCTCGAGCAGAACGAGATGGAGTACCTCTATGCCGACGGCGACCGCTTCCACTTCATGAACACGAGCAATTTCGAACAGATCGAGCTCACGGCCGAGGACCTGGGCGACGCGAGGCAGTTCCTCCTGCCCAACCTGAAGGTCGTGGTCGAGAGCCACGAGGGGCGACCGCTCGGCGTGGCGCTGCCGAAGACGCTCGACCTGACCGTCACGGAGACCGCACCGGGGCTCAAGTCGGCGACGGTCACCAATGCTCTCAAGCCTGCCACGACCGAGACCGGCCTCGTCGTCCAGGTGCCGAACTTCATCGACGTCGGCGACGTCATCAAGGTCGACACCGAGAGCTGCGAGTACGTCTCCCGCGCGAAGGGCGACTGACGGCCGGTCAACGCCCCTTCCAGGCCGGCTTGCGCTTCTGCGCGAAGGCGAGCGGGCCTTCCTTCGCGTCCTCCGAGCGGAACAGGTCCATCACGGCCGGGTAGTTCGTCACCGCGACCGCGCCCTCGAGCGGCCGGTCGAGGCTGTCGAGGGCCGCCTGCTTGGTCGCCCGCACGCTGAGCGGCGAGCACTCGGCGATCTTCCCGGCCCACCGTCCGGCGGCTGCGTGGAGTTCGCCCGCAGGCACGACCTCGTTCACGAGCCCGAGATCGAGGGCCCTGCGTGCGTCGATCGGCTCGCCCGTGAGCATCATGCCCATCGCGACCTTGAGCGGGACGTGTCGCGGCAGTCGCTGTGCCCCGCCCGCCGCCGCCATGAGGCCCACCTTCGGCTCGGGGAGCCCGAAGCGCGCGTGCTCGGCCGCGACCAGCACGTCGCAGCACAGCGCGATCTCGAACCCGCCGCCGAGGGCGAAGCCGTTCACGGCGCCGACGATCGGCTTGGTCAAGTCGAAACGTGCGCAGAGGCCGGCGAATCCGCCTTTCGGCATCGGCGGCAACTTGCCCCCGTTTTCGGCGGTCCACTTGAGATCGTTGCCGGCGGAGAACGACTTCTCCCCTGCTCCGGTCAGCACCGCGACCCAGAGGTCGGGGTCCGCCGCGAAATCGTCCCAGACCTTCTGCATCTCGTCGTGGCAGGGCGGGTGGAGCGCGTTCATGACGGCCGGGCGGTTCATCGTCACCCACAGCACGTGGTCGCGACGTTCGACGAGGACGAATTCGTAGGCCATGGGGGGCTCCTCTCCCGGGTGAACGAAACGCGGATGCCGCGTCGTGCGCGCGACGCTTGCTTCGAACGACCCCATGCGTACCAAGGGCCCCATGGACGATCCAACGACGGTCACCGGTTGCCCCTACCCCGGGGCGCCCGAGGTCACGGCTGCCGTGCAGCGCCGTCGGGTCGACGTCGGCGAACTCTCGCTCGACGTCCACCTCGCCGGTCCCGAGGATGCGCCTCTCGTGGTCCTGCTCCACGGCTTCCCGGAGTCCTGGTGGTCTTGGCGCCACCAGATGGCGGCCCTTTCGAGCCGCTTCCGGGTCGCGGCCCCCACGTTGCGCGGCTACGGCGCGAGCGACCGCCCTCGGCGCGTCGAGGACTACCGGATGGACCACCTGGTCGCCGACGTCGCGGGCCTCGTCCGCGGCCTCGGGCGCGAGAACGCGCGGATCGTCGCCCACGACTGGGGCGGCGGAATCGCCTGGGCCTTCGCGATGGACCGCCCGGAGATCTGCGAAAAACTGGTCGTCTGCAATTGCCCGCACCCCGCGGTCTTCACCCGAGCGATCCGTTCGAGTCCGAGACAGTTGCTGAAGAGCTGGTACATGTTCGTCTTCCAGCTTCCGGCGATCCCCGAAAGGCTTCTCTCGGCCCGGGACTTTCGCGCCGTCGAGCGGGGGTTTCGCACGATGGTGCGCCGCAGGGATCGCGAGGTCTTCTCGGACGCGGACATCGCGAGGCTGAAGGACGCGCTTCGCCCGCCGGGAGCCGCCAGGGCCGCCGTCAACTTCTACCGAGCCGCATTCCGGAGCCGGCGGCTGATGGAGCGGTACGACGGGCGCCTGCGCATCTCCTGCCCGACCATGCTGGTCTGGGCCGAGGAGGACGACGCGCTCGGGAACGAACTCACGCTCGGGATGGAGCCTCTCTTCACGGGCCCGTTCGAGATCCGACGCATTCCGGGCTGCAGCCACTGGGTCCAGCAGGAGCGTCCCGAGGAGGTGAACCAGGCCCTGCTCGGGTTTCTCTGAGCGGAGCGGCCCACCCCGCGGCGCCGCGCGGCGACGAGCGCGCTCCTCGAACCGACGAAAAA
>JAGWVP010000347.1 GCA_018970825.1 bacterium
TCCGAGCCGAGCGTGCTCGGCACGACGATGCCGAAGAACATGCCGACGAAGTAGAGCTTCGCGGCGCGCCGGAAGTCGAGGTCGAAGCCGACGCCGCGCGACAGCCACATCCAGCGCGCGGCCGACAGCAGCTGGCTCAGGCAGTAGATCGCGAAGGCCGCGGCGAACAGCCCGGGCTTCGCGCGCAGCATCGGCTCGAAGACGTCGCGCGTGCCGAAGCGCCAGAACAGCACGGCGAGCAGTGCCGCGCTGAACGCGATCCGAACGAAGCCCCGCATCGAACCCGCCGCCCCTCCGCTCCCGCGCCGCCCGCCTTGGCCCCGCCTCAGCGCAGCGGCCGGAAGAACGCGCGCACGTCCTCGACCAGCGCCGCCGGCTCCTCCATCGCGGCGAAGTGCCCGCCCGAGGAGAAGCGCGTCCAGTGCCGGACGTCGTAGAGCTTCTCGGCCCAGGCGCGAGGCGGCTTGATGATCTCGCGCGGGAAGATCGCGCATCCGGTCGGCACGTCGACGCGGAATCCCTGCGGCGGGAACTTCCCGGCGCGCATCGACTCGCAGTAGAGCCGGCACGACGAGTTCGCACTCGCGGTCGCCCAGTAGAACATCACGTTCGTCAGCAGCTCGTCCTTCGTGAAGCGCCGCTCGACGTCGCCGCCGCAGTCGCTCCAGGTGCGGAACTTCTCGACGATCCAGGCGGCGAGCCCCGCGGGCGAGTCGGTGAGCCCGAAGGACAGCGTCTGCGGCTTCGTGCCCTGGATCTGCTGGTAGCCGGTCTCGTCCTTCAGGAACTGAGCCGTCTCCATCAGGCCCGCCATGTCCGACTCCTCCGCGCCCTCGAGCGGGTTCGCGGGATTCGGCGGGAAGGCGACGACCATGTTCAGGTGGATGCCGAGCACCGACTCCGGGTGGCGGAAGCCGAGGTAGGTGGTGACCATCGAGCCCCAGTCGCCGCCCTGCGCGCCGAACCGCCGGTAGCCGAGTCCGTGCATGAGCTCGACCCAGAGCGCCGCGATCCTCTCGGGATCCATCCCGGGCTCGACCGCGGAGTCGGAGAAGCCGTAGCCGGGCATCGACGGGCAGACGACGTCGAAGGCGTCGGCGGGGTCGCCGCCGTGCGCCGCCGGGTCGGTCAGCGGGCCGATGATCTTCGTGAACTCGAAGACCGACCCGGGCCACCCGTGGGTGATCACGAGCGGCATCGGGTTCGGCCCCTTGCCGCGCACGTGGACCAGGTGGATGCCGAGCCCTCCCACCTTCGCGCGGAACTGGGGCAGGCGGTTGAACGCGGCCTCCTGCGCGCGCCAGTCGAAGCGGTCGCGCCAGTAGGCGACGAGCTCGCGCATGTAGCCGAGGTCGGTGCCGTAGCCCCAGCCCGACCCGGGCATCTCGGCCGGAAAGCGGGTGCGGGCGAGGCGCTCTCGCAGGTCGGCCAGGTCGGCGTCGGGAACCGCGATGCGAAACGGCGAGATCTCCATCGTGCCGGGTTCGCACGGCGTGCCCCGGGACTCAAGGCGGCCCGCTTGCCACGGCTCGGGACCCGGCGGTAGTCGTGTTCCCGGCCGCACGGGTCGCCTTTCGGGGCGCCCGGAGCGCCCGCCCCGGTCGTCGGAAGCCCCGGCGGCGGTTCCCACCCACGAACGAAGACGAGCACCAGCGAGGAGCAGCGATGCAGAGCTACGGGATGGTCATCGACGGCCGCGCCGTCAACACGAAGGACCAGGATCCGGTCATCAACCCCGCCTTCGGCGAGCCGTTCGCGACGTGCGCGCGGGCTTCGGCCGACCACGTGAACGAGGCGGTCGCCGCCGCGAAGAAGGCGTTCGCGACCTGGCGCAAGGACGAGTCCCTGCGCCGCGCGAAGCTAGGCGAGTGCGCCGCGATCCTGCAGGCGAAGGCCGCCGAGATCGCGCCGATCCTCTCGCAGGAGCAGGGCAAGCCGCTCAACCACGCGATGATGGAGATCTTCGGCGCGTCGATGTGGTTCGGCTACTACGCCGGCCTGCAGATCGATCCCGAGATCCTGCAGGACGACGGCGACAAGCGCGTCGAGGTGGTGCGCAAGCCGATCGGGGTCGTCGCCGCGATCACGCCGTGGAACTTCCCGGTCATCCTGCTGTCGTGGAAGCTCGCGCCCGCCTTCCTCGCCGGCAACACGGTGGTCGCGAAGCCGTCGCCGTTCACGCCGCTCTCCTCGCTCATGGTCGCCGAGGCGCTGCGCGAGGTGCTTCCCGCCGGCGTGCTGAACGTGCTCTCCGGCGGCAACGAGCTCGGCGCCGAGCTCACCCGCCACCCGGACGTCCGCAAGATCTCGTTCACCGGCAGCGTCGCGACCGGCAAGAAGGTCATGAGCTGTGCGGCCGAGGACCTGA
Organism: bacterium; assembly: GCA_018970825.1. Taxonomy (GTDB): domain Bacteria; phylum Desulfobacterota; class Binatia; order UBA12015; family UBA12015; genus REEB422. The sequence continues at coordinate 2,369 of JAGWVP010000347.1, forward strand.
AGCGCGTCACGCTCGAGCTCGGCGGCAACGACCCCGCGATCGTGCTCGACGACGTCGATCCCGACCAGGTCGCCGAGGGTCTCTTCTGGGGCGCCTTCCAGAACTCCGGCCAGGTCTGCTCGGCGATCAAGCGCATCTACGTGCCCGAGAAGCTGCACGACAAGCTGGTCGCGAACTTGGCCGACCGGGCGAAGCGCACGAAGGTCGGCCCCGGCCTCGAGCCCGACGTCGAGCTCGGCCCGATCAACAACCGCATGCAGTTCGAGAAGGTCCTCGCGATGGTCGAGGACGCGAAGAGCAAGGGAGGCAAGATCGTCGCCGGCGGCGCCCGGCTGGGCGACAAGGGCTACTTCCTGCCCCCGACGATCGTCACCGACGTCGGCCGCGGCGTGAAGCTGGTCGACGACGAGCAGTTCGGAACCGCTCTCCCGATCGTGAAGTACAAGGACCTCGACGACGCGATCGCGCAGGCGAACGGCACGCACTACGGGCTCGGCGCCTCGGTCTGGACGAAGAGCGTCGCGCGCGGCACCGAGATCGCGCGCGAGCTCGACGCCGGCACGACCTGGGTGAACAACCACCTCGACCTCTCGCCCATGCAGCCCTTCGGCGGACACAAGTGGAGCGGCATCGGCGTCGAGAACGGCAGCTGGGGCTACAAGGAGTTCACGCAGCTCCAGGTGGTGTCGACGAAGAAGTCCTGAGGTCCTCGTGCGCGGCGCGGCCGGAAGGTCCGCGCCGCGCACGTTTCATCCCGCCTGGCGCCGACGGGGCCCCGGCCGGTCGCGGAGGAGTCCCGATGGCGAGCCAGGTGAGGATCCCGGAGACCACGGCGAGGGGAACCGGGCGGCGAGGGCTCCTCGTCGCCGCGTTCGCGATCGGCTTCGCGCTCGCGGTCGCCGCGTGCTCCGACGACGGCGGCCCGATCGGGACGGAGCCGCCCCCGACGCCGACCGCGGTCCCGACGAACGCGCCGCCGCCCTCGGCGACGCCCGCTGCGACCGCGACGCCTGCGCCGACGGCCACGCCCGCCCCGACGCCGACGGCGAGCCCGGCCTTCGCGGCCTGCGCGTCGCCCGGCGATGTGGACTGCTGCGGCAACGGGAAGCGCGAGGGCGAGGAGCCCTGCGACGACGCGAACGACGAGGATGGCGACGGCTGTCGCGCCGACTGCACCACCGCCTGCCCCGACGGGCTCGTCGACCCGAACGAGGGCTGCGCGACGCTCGCCGGCGGCGCCTGCGAGGAGATCCCCGCCTCCTGCGGGCCCGCGGATCGGGCGTGCACGCTCGACCCCGGCAGGTTGCAGCGGACGGTCGCGTTCCTCGCCGACGATGCGCAGGAGGGACGTGACGACGGCAGCGAGGGATCGCGCCGCTCGCGCGAGTTCCTCGTGCGCGAGATCGCGACCTTCGCGTTTCCCGCGGCGGCCGACGGCACGTTCTTCCAGGAAATCCCCGGCGGAGGCGGCACGAACGTGCTGGCGCGAATCCCCGGCAGCGATCCGTCGACCGACGAGGTCGTGGTCGTGGGCGCCCACTACGACCACCTGGGCGCGGGCGCGATCATCTTCAACGGGGCGACCGACAACGCGGCCGGCGTGGCCGCGGTCCTCGAAGTCGGTCGCACGATCGCCCGGCTGCCGCGCGCGCCGCGGCGCTCGGTGATCCTCGCCCTCTGGGACGCGGAGGAGGACGGGTTCGTCGGCTCCAACGCCTGGGCGAGTGCGCCC
>JAGWVP010000004.1 GCA_018970825.1 bacterium
AAGCGGTCCTGGCGGTAGCCGTCGGACTGCACCCACTCGACGAGCCGCGCGGCCCGGCTGCCCTCGCGGGCGCGGCGCCGGATCGCGAGCGGCGGCGAGGCGACGATCGCGAACTCCGAGGCGACGAAGAGCGCGTTGGCCGCGACGAGTGCGGCCACCGTCGCGAGCGGCCAGCCGAGGCGCAGGAGCTCACCCACCGCGCACCTCGCGCATCCAGCGGGCGCCGCCCGCCTCCTTCAGGTCGTCGGCCATCTCGCCCAGCAGCGTGTCGAGGATGTCGTCGACCGAGACGATGCCGAGCGTCCGGTTGTCGCGGTCGATGACGATCGCGACCTGGCGGCGCGCCTCGCGGAGACGCCCGAGCAGGCTGTCGGCGGGCAGGTCCGCCGCGACGTAGGACACCTGGCGCAGCAGCGCGGGGAGGTCGAGCGGCTTCGAGGGGTCGGCGACGTAGGGCGCCACGTCGCGCGCGTGCAGCAGGCCGACCACCGCGTCGGGCGACCCGTCGACGACCGGCAGCCGGGTGAACGGGCTCTCGGTCGCGAGTCGCACGATCTCGGCGCGCGACGCCTTCACGTCGATCGTCTGGATGCGCGCGCGGACGACCATCAGGTCCGAGGCATGGAGCCGCGAGAGCTGGAGCGCGCGGTTCAGCCGCTGGTGCTCGTGGGCCTCGAGCAGCCCGCCGGCGCGGCTCTCCGCGAGCATGAGCTCGATCTCCTCGGGCGAGTGAACGTGGCCCGCCTCGGTCGTGCTGAAGCCGAAGAGGCGGAGCAGGCGCGCGGCGGCACCGTTCAGCACCGCGATCGCGGGCCGGAAGAGCCGCAGGATCCACTCCATCGGGAACACCGTCCACCGGGCGGTGCCGAGCGGGTGCTGGAGCGCGATGCCCTTGGGCACGAGCTCGCCTAGCACCATCTGGAGCAGGGTGAAGCCGGCGAGGATGGCGACCGAGACCAGCGAGCCCGCCGCCCCGGGCGTGAGCCCGGTGAAGGCGGCGACGCGCTCCGCGACTCCGTCGCCCAGGCCGCCCCGGCCGAAGGCACCGAGGATCAGGCTCGAGATCGAGATGCCGACCTGCGAGGCGGAGACGTAGCGATCGAGCCGGTGGCGCGTCCGGACGTGCTCGTGCAGGCGGATCGCGGCCGGGTCGCCGGACTCCGCGGCCTGCTCCACGCGCATGCGCGGGACGCTCACGGCCGCGAACTCGGAAGCGACGAAGAACGCGTTGACGAGGATCAGCGCGAGGACGACGCCCGCAGAGACGAGCGTCATCGCACGATCCGATCATCCCGCCGGCGTCGACGCCGGCCCCGGTGATCCACGGCCGCTTCGCTAGCAGGATTGGGACGCGCCGCAATCGGCGGTCGCCGGTGCGACCCGCGCGCGCGTCGAAAGCCCGGATTGCGCCCCGCGGGGGGCTCGGATAGGCGGGCGCATCGACCGGGCGCACCCGTCACGGGCGCGCCGCGCGGCAGCGAGGGAGCATCCATGGCCGAGAGACGCTTCGAGGGAAAGGTGGCGATCGTCACCGGGGCCGGCTCCGGTCTCGGCCGGGCGACCTCGCTGCGGCTCGCCGCGGAGGGCGCGACGGTCGCCTGCCTCGACGTGGACGCGGACGCGGCCGGGAAGACGGCGGTGGAGATCGGCGGGAGATCGCGAGCCTGGGGTGCCGACGTCTCCGATCCCGCGTCGGTGCGCTCGGCGGTGGACGCCGCGGCCGAGGCGCTCGGCACCCCCGACGTGCTGGTCAGCTGCGCCGGCATCGGACGCTTCGCGAACTCGCACGAGATGCCGCCCGAGGACTGGAAGCGGATCGTCGACGTGAACCTGAACGGCACCTTCTTCGTCTGCCAGGCGGTGCTGCGACACATGGTGGCGGCCGGGCGCGGCAGCATCGTCACGATCGCGTCGAACGCGGGGCTCATGGGCCAGGCCTACAGCGCGGCCTATTGCGCCTCGAAGGGCGGCGTCGTGAACCTCACGCGAGCGCTCTGCGACGAGTACGTCGACCGCGGCATCCGCGTGAACTGCGTCGCGCCCGGCGGCATCGCGACGCCGCTCCAGAAGGCCTTCTACGCGCTGCCCGAGGGCGCCGACCCGAATAAGCTCGGCAAGGTGCGCTCGCCCTTCGGCAACAGCACGCCCGAGGAAATCGCCGAGCTGGTCGCCTTCGTCGCCTCCGAGCAGGGGCGCTACATGGCGGGCTCGATCGTCTCGATCGACGGCGGCATCACGACCTGAGCGAAATCGCGGGGGTCAGCCCCGGATCCACCCGCCGAGCGGCTTGCGGAGCAACGCCCAGAGCACCGAGCTGAGCGCCCAGCCCGCGAGTCCCCCTGCCGCGAGGTTGAAGATCAGCTCGGGCAGTCCCGGGTGCGCCGGCGCGAAGCGCCGGAAGGCCGCGGTACCGAGCAGCCCGGCGAAGGTGAGGGCCGAGAGCGTCGCATCGCCCGGGTCGACCGTCCGCCACGCGTCGAGCGCGAGCGCCGCCGCACCGAGCAGGACGCCGAGCGCCAGCATCGGCCAGGTCGGGAAGTCGTCGGGGATCACCTTCACCGTCACGCTGCGCCCCTCGGCGGGCACGAGGCTTTGAAGCGAGAGCTGGAAGCCCGAGCCGTCGGGGTCGGCGACCATGTGCTGGTCGACGTCGCGGACGGTGCGCACCGGTGCCGAGCCGCGACGTCCGAGCCGGCGCTCGCTCCAGCGCTCGACGAAATCGCCGCCGAAGCTCTCGACCGCGGCTCCACCGCGCGAGACCGTCATCTCGTAGTGCTCGCCCTGGCTCGCCCGCGTCTGCGTCGGTGGCAGGTGCCCCTCGACGACGACGCGGTAGTTCGCCGGACGCCCCTCGCCCTTCACCTCGATCGGCGCGCCCTTGGGGACGAGGTCCCCGGTCGCGATCGGCGCCCCCGGGAAGACCGTGCGAGCCAGCGTGAACAGGGTCGTGCCGAGGAAGGTGAGCCCGAAGGCCGCGATCAACGCCGGGATGACGCCCGAAAGCCGCTCGCCGAGGAAAGCTCGCAGCCCGAAGAACGACGCCCCGAGCATCGCGCAGGTCCCGAACCAGAGGATGGAGCGGTCCGGCGCGAGGACGCCCGCTCCGTTCAGCACCCAGGTGCCGAGCGCCACCGCTGCCAGCACGCCCGGCAGGATCGGACCGCCGAGCCGCTCGACCAGGAGCATGCGGTCGACCTCGGCGTGGTTACGCTCCACGGCCGCGGCCGACGTCTTCGTCTTCGCCTTCGGTTTGGCCATCCGGGACGCCTATCACCTCGCGGCCCCGGAGATAAGGAGTCCGCGACCGATCGAGCGGTCGAGAACATCTCGACTCCGATGCGACGCCGAAGCCGGCCCCGGCGTCACTGACCGCGGTCGGTCTCCCCCTCCGGCGGGGCATCGCGGAAGTCCGGGTGGACGACGCACCACGAACTCGGCACGAGCAGCGTCTCCCGGTAGGAGACCCGGAACTTCCTCGCGCGCGCGGCCCATCGACGAGTCGTCCGCGCGGTGCGCACGTCGCTCAGGTGCCGCGTGAACTGTCGAAACCCGGGGAGGCACCAGAGCAGCACGGCCTCGTCGTCCCGCATCGCGGTCGTGTAGGCGCCCATGAGCCGGAGCCCGCGGCGCGCCGCGTGCTTGAGCCAATGGGCCTCGACCTCCTCGAGGTAGCGCTCGGCCTGCCCGGGAAGCGTCGTCGCGATCTCCTGCAGGCAGGCGAGGCCCTGCACGCGCTGCTCGAGCAGCTCGGCTCGAGTCGGCGAGAACGGCGCGGCTTCGAGGATGCGGTCGAAGCCGCCCGAGCGATGCGCGGTCGCGTCGCTCCACCAGCGCTTCAGCTCGGGAGGCTGACCGGAGGCGCGCGTGTACTGCTTGTCGAGGCTTCGTGCCCAGTCGCCCCAGTCGCCGATCTCCCACAGGTTCACGACCTTCGGCCACTCGCCGGTCGAACCCGACTGCTGGAAGGTGCCGACGAGCGGCGCCCCGCCGTCGCTGCGGCCGAGCCCCAGCGAGGCGGTCGCGCGCTTGTAGGCGTCGGAGCCCGTGCCGACGATGTCGATGGTCTCGTGCAGGTACACTTTGGACTTGGCCATGAGCCGCCGGTTATCAGCGAGAGGGCCGCCTTGCCTAGCGAACGGGGGCGCGCCGTTGACTTCCCCTCCCCGCCCGCGGAACCTCCGGCGGTGAGCTCGCCCGGAGACCACGTCTCACCTCTCGCCCGGCGTCCCCGATCGCCTGCAACCTCCCCGTCCGCCTCGACGGCACGCGTGAGCACCGGCCGACACGGGCACGCCCCGGGTTGAAGCGATGGCCACCACCGATGCGACCCTGTGCGAGGAGCGGATCCGAGCCCTCTGGCGCCGTGGCTGCACCGGCGGAGACGCGGCCGAAGAGATGCGGCGACCGGCGGGCGTGATCCACGTGACCGCCGTCGGCCGCACCGACGACGGCCACCGCGAGGTGATCGCGATCGGGTCCGGGTCGCCTCCGAGCCGCACCGACTTCTTCCTTCTGAACCTCTGCCGGGCGCGCGCCGAGGCGATCGTCACGACCGGCCGCATCCTGCGCTCGGAGCCCGACGTCCACCACGGTCCGCAGGGCAGCGAAGACGAACCCGCGCTGCTCGCCGCGTTCCGCCGCGAGCGCCTGGGTCTCGACCGTCCCCCGCGCAGCGTCGTGCTCACGAGCGGTCGCGATGTGGACCTCGCCCACCCGATGTTCCACGGCGCGCGACCGGCCCTGGTCGTGACCGGCACCGCCGGGGCGGCCGCGCTGCGGGCCCGGAGCACGGAGGCCGACGTCGAGGTCGTCGAACTCCCGCGACCGGACCTGCGCGCCGTCCTCGCGTGGCTCGCACGCGAGGGCTGCGCGACGGTCTGCGTCGAAGCCGGGCCCGCGACGAGCCTCGATCTCTACCGGCCTCCGGTCGCGGTCGACGAACTCGTGCTGTCGACCTGGGAGGAGCGCGTGCTGCCCCGGGATCTCCGCGCGGGACGCTTCCCCTCGGAGGCCGAGATCGAGCGGCTCCTGCCCCGGGCGGGGCCCGTCGCGGAACGCTCCGAGGAGAGCGGGCGATGGAGCTTTCGGCGACGGCGGAGGACCTGACGGCCGAGACGAGAAGAGCCCGGTCGGCGCATGGCCGACCGGGCTCTCCCGCGATCCGCGCGTCGCGCGGTCAGTCGATGAAGGCGCCGCTCGCCGAGCCGGTGCCGTTGCAGGCGTCCTTGCAGGTCTTCGCGCTCGCGAGGCAGGCGTCCGTGCCCGCACGCAGGTCGTCGGCGCAGCCGCCGAGGCACTGGCCGAGCGTCGAGGCGACGCCGAGGATGCACTGCAGGCGATTCGGCGCGGACTGGCAGGCCGCCCCCGCGGTCTTCGCGGTCGCCGCGCAGCCCGAAGCACAGGCCCCGTTGCGGAGGTCGGAGACGCATTGCGCGAGCGTCTTGCCGCAGCCGAGCTCGCAGGTGCCGAGGTTCGGCACGCAGGCGTCGCGACAGGCCTTCAGGTCGTCGCGGCACGCCGCCTTGGTCGCCGCGAAGTCCGCACGGCAGGATCCGAGGCAGTCGCGCAGGGTGCCGCCCGCGGCGAGCGTGTCCTTGCACTGCTGCTTGCAACTCTGCAGCGCGCCCTTCATCGAGTCCTTGCAACTGCCGCTCACTCCGGAGCAGGCCGTCGCACAGGCACCGCCGTCCTGGGCACGCGCCGCGCCGGAAAGGGTGACGATGCCCGCGAGCACCGCCAGCGCCGTGATGAACGTCTTCCTGATCGAGTGCCCCATCGTCGTCTCCTTCGTCGTCTCGAGATGCCTGCTTCGTCTCCGACGGGAGACGCAGCGCGCGACACCCGACCGGCCCCGGACGTCTCCGCGTCCTTTTCGCTTATCGTCCGATCGCCCGGTCCAGTCCAGACCCGGAAATTCCCGAGTCCCCGCTCCCGCGAAAGCGGCGCCCGGGGCGGGGCGAAAGCCCCCCGCCCCCTCCGGGGGGGGGCCTCCTGCCGGCCACCCGGGACGAGACGGCCGGCTCCGTCAGTCCCGGCGATGGACCGTGCGGCCCTCCTTGATCGTCTCCACCACCACGATGTCCTTGATCGTCGTCGTCGGGACTTCGAGGGGATTGCGGTCGAGGACGACCAGGTCGGCGAGCTTGCCGGGCTCGAGCGTGCCCTTGGTCTTCTCTTCCTTGATCTGCCAGGCGGCGTTCGCCGTCACCGCCTTGAGCGCCTGGTAGGGCGTGATGCGCTGCTCGGGTCCCACGACGACGCCGCTCGCCGACGTGCGGTTCACGCCCGCGTCGACCAGAGCGAGCACCGAGGGCACCGGCGTCACCGGCGCGTCGTGCGAGAAGGTGAACGGGATGCCTGCGTCGAGCATGGTGCGCGCGGCCATCGCGGTCGAGGCCCGCTCGGGACCCCAGAGCTTCTGCACCGCGTCGCCGCCGGAGACGATGCCGACCGAGAGGAAGCTCGGCACCGCGCCGTACTGCTTCATCTTCTCGACCTGGTCGGGCCGCAGGTAGGTCGCATGGATGAACACCGGGCGGTGGTCGCCCATGCCGTGCTTCGCGACCGCCTTCTCGATCGCGTGCAGCGCCTGGTCCGCGGCCGCGTCGCCGTTCATGTGCATGTTGATCTGCAGGTTGGTCGTCCAGAAGCGGTCGAAGGCCGCGTCGAGCACCTCGTCGGGGATCTGGCGGTAGCCCGAGAACTCGCCGGTCTTGCCGGGCGGGTTCACCGAGTAGGGCTGCGTGAACCACGCCGTGTCCATGCTGCCGTCGAGCCAGAACTTGACGCCGCCGAGACGCACCCGGTTCACGTAGCGACGGTCGAGGTCGGGCCGCGCGGCGAGAAGCTTCGCCGGCGAGCCGCCGGGGCCGGCGTCGTACTCGCTCGAGACCGTGTAGGCGGCGGCGAGCGTCGCGTCGAGGTTCGAGTCCTTCGCGGCGACCCAGAGGTCGATCGGCAGCAGCTTCTTGTCGATCGCGTTCAGCACGATCGCGACGTCGTCGGCACCGAGACCGACGCCGGCCTCCTGCGCGGTCGTGTGGCCGTGGCGAGCCCAGACGCGCGCGGCGCCGGTCACGGCGTCGTCGAGCTGCTTGCCGCGCAGCGCCGGGCGCCGGTTGCGCACGGCGTTCAGCGCCGTCTCCTCCATCGGGCCCAGCAGCTCGCGGCCGCCGGGCTTGCGTGCGAACGCCCCGCCCTCGGGATCCGGCGTCTCGGCCGAGATGCCGGCTTCCCGGAACACCACCGAGTTCCCGGCGCCCAGGTGCCCCGAAGCGTCCACGACCATCACCGGCCGGTCCTTCGAGACCCGGTCGAGATCCTCGATCGTCGGCGGCCGCTTCTCGGCGAGATCGCGGGCCCGGTAGCCGAAGCCGACGATCCAGGCGCCCTCGGGCGTCGACTTCGCCTGCTCCTTCAGCCGAGCGACGACGTCGTCCATGTCCTTCGAGCCGACGAGGTCCGCGTCGATCAGGTTCTTGCCGAAGTAGATCATGTGGCCGTGGGTGTCGATGAAGCCGGGCAGCATCGTTCGGCCGGCGAGATCGACGGCCTTCGTCTTCGGGCCCTCGAGCGCCGCCGCACCCGCGGCGTCGCCCGCGTAGAGGATCTTGCCGTCGCCGACCGCGAGCACCTCGACGTAGTGCGGCTCGGGTCCGGCCATCGTGAGGATGCGGCCGTTGCGATAGACGGTGTCCGCGCGCACCGTAGCCGGCGCGTCCGCAGGCTGCGCGCCCGCGCCGGCTACGTGCGGCGACCCGGATTCGTCCGGCGACTCGGCGGCGTGCGAGGTCGAGGTGAAGCGAGGGGCCGCGAGTCCGATCGCGATCGCGGCCACGAGAAGGCTTCGCATGGTGTCCACTCCCTGGTTCGTCGGCGCCCGGAGCCCGGGCGCGCGCGGACGGTATCAGCCGCCTGCACCGACCGGGAAAAGGCTGCATCGGCCCGTCGGCGCGCGGGGATCGACGCGGAGTTCGGTTCGACGCGCCGGGACCCGCCCGGCGTCAGGATCGCGTCAGGGGGCGCCCGCTCGGCGCCGCGCCCGGGGGCACGCGTCGGCTCGCCGCGGCGAGCTCTTCTCGGAAGTGCGGAGAGCCGACGGCCAGTCGCTCGACGTAGCCCCGCACGTCCGAACGCGCCTCCGCCCCGAGGTCGCGGAAGCGCACCACGTGGTGCTCGGGGACGAAGCGAAAGGTGAAATTGACCCGACGCGTGCGGAAGTCCGGCATCGAGGGCGGCAGGTCGAAGCCGCCGCGGCGGTCGACGCGCTGCACGCGGTGGAACAGGCGGTCCTTGAAGCGCTCGCCGCCGAAGATCTGCAGCGAGCCGTCGTCGAGCCACTGCTCGAGGGCGACGCGTCCGCGCTCGCCTGCGCGCGACGGCGTGACGAACTGCAGGAGCGCCCGCTCCCCGATCGAGAGCGAGGCGACCGGGCCGGGCTCGAAATCGCGGTGCTCGCCGACGCGCGCGGCGTCGACGGCGCGACCGTCGTCGATGCGGTCGCCGTAGAGATTCACGAGGCAGGTATTGAGTCGCCAGCCGGTCGGAACGTCGCGCGGGGCGAAGCGCGCGTGCACCTTGCGCTCGATCCGGGCGACGAGGCGCGCGAGCACCTCCGGAAAGGCCTCCGCCCGCACGCAGCGGTCGCGCGTGCCGCGCGGCGGCCGGTAGTAGCCGAGGCACGCGAACTGCCAGTTGCCGAGCCACCACACGGGGCGCAGGAGGCGGCGTTGCGACTGCCCGGGCGGCGGCGGAAAGTGCTCCGAGAAACGGTCCTCCCAAAGCGGCTCGATGCCGGAGAGCCAGGCCAGGACGAGCTCGCGGTCGCGAGGGGCGAGGAAGTCGCGCTCGTAGAGGTGGCCCGCGTCTTCGCGCCGGCCCGCGGCGGACTCCGGGCCGCGACGGCGAGGAGCGGGCACGTCAGGCCCTGGGCTCGTGCCGCGGCACGACGCCGATTCCGGCGGTCACGCCGGAGAGGTCCCACGTCCCGCCCGGCCCGAAACTCGGGCCGCGCATCGGGTCGCGCGCGAGCCACAGCGCGGTGTCGAGGTCGACGAACTCGAACCCGCCGAGCCCGGCCGCGAGGTGCGCGGCGGCGGCGAGCGCGAGCGGCGTCTCCACCATCGCGCCGACCATGAGGCCGAGCCCCGCCGCGGCGCAGATGCGGGCGACGTCCCAGCTCTCCAGCAGGCCCGTCTTCATGAGTTTCACGTTCACGACCTGCGCGCGGCGGAGCCGCGCCATGCGGAGCGCGTCCGATCGGCTCGCGACGCTCTCGTCGGCGGCGACGCGGACGCGTCCCAGGCGATGCACGTCGCCGAGCCCTTCCCAGTCGTCGGCCGGCACGGGCTGTTCGAACAGGACCGGCACGATCTCGCGCAGGCGCAGGCGTCGCAGCAGGACGAGCGCCGTGCGCGCGTCGTAGGCCTGGTTCGCGTCGAGGAAGAGCGCGGCGCCCGGCGCCCCACGCGCGACCCCGCGCACGCGCTCCTCGTCCTCGGCGAGGCCCGCCCCCACCTTGATCTTCACGATGCCGACGCCCAGGCGCCGGATTCGCCTCGCCGCCGCCTCCGCCTCGCGGGCGTTCACCAGGTCGACGGTCACGTCGGAGCGCACCGCGTCCGTCGCACCGCCGAACAGGCGGCGCAGCGGGATCCGGATCGAGCGGGTCCACGCGTCGAGGACCGCCATCGAGAGGGCCGCGCGCGCGCAGCCCGACTCGACGTCCTCGTCGAGCGAACGCAGCACCGGGAGCCAGTCCCCTGCGTCGCGGCCGATCATCGCGGGCGCCGCCGCGCGGACGGCGGCGAGCACCGACTCCTGCGTCTCGCCGTTGAACGCGGCGAGCGGGGCACCCTCGCCCCAGCCCACGGACCCGCCCGAGAGACGGACGCGCACGAGCACGTTCGCGGCCGAGAGCGCGGCGCCGCCCGCGATCGCGAACGGGGCGCGCATCGGGACGTCGAGCGGCGCGGCGTCGACGCGGGCGATGGAGGTCGCCGTCGCCATCGGGCGGCGGTTCTAGCGCGATCGCGCGGGCGGGGCGACTGGCGCCCCGATCCCCCCCGCGATACGACCGATCGCGCTCCGGCCGACGGGGCGAACCCGCGACCATGCGCGCCCTGACCCTCGCCGCCCGGCTGCTCGCCGGGGCCGCCCTCGCCTCCGTCCTGCTGTGGGGCGCGGTCCGCTGGCGTCACGGCGGCGGGGCGTCGTTTCCGGACCGGGCGGGGGAGCCGATTCTCCCCGCCTCGGCGCTCGAGAAGGTCGCCGACCTGCCTGCCCCGCCGGGCAACGTGGCCGCCGCGCGCGACGGCAGGATCTTCCTCACCTTCCATCCCGAGGGGCACCCCGGGATCAAGGTCGCCGAGTGGAAAGACGGCCGCGTGGTCCCCTACCCGAACACCGGTTTCCAAGGTCCGAGGCCGGCCGGGGCGTGGTTCGATACGCCTCTCTCGCTGCGGATCGACTCACGCAACCGGCTCTGGGTGCTCGACCACGGGAGTCACGGTTGGACGGTGCCGAGGCTGGTCACGTTCCGCCTGTCGAACGACGGCATCGAGACCGATTCCTTCGACCAGGAGTACTGGTTCCCGCGCGAGATCGCCGGGCGCGGCTCGATGCTGAACGACTTCGCGATCTCCCCCGACGCGAAGACGATCTACGTCGCGGATTCGAGCATCTTCGCCGACTCGGGCGCGATCATCGTCTACGACGTCGAGACGAAGACGGCCCGACGCGTCCTCGACGGCGACCGCTCCGTGCAGGCGATGCCTTACCTGCCGCGGGTCCGCGGTCGCGACATGCAGTTCTTCGGTGCCTTCGCGATTCGGCCGAACGTCGACTCGATCGCGCTCGACCGCCACGGGCTCTGGCTCTACTACGGGGCCGTCACCTCCGACGTCCTCTGGCGCATCCGCAGGCAGGACCTCGACGACCCTTCGCTGTCGCCGGAGCAGCTCTCCGCGCGGGTCGAGACCTTCGCGCGCAAGACGATGAGCGACGGCATCACGGTCGACTGGGAGGACGACGTCTACGTGACCGACCCCGAGCACGACGCGATCCACCGGATCGATCGGCGCGGGGAGCAGACGACGCTGCTGCGCGACGAGCGCCTGCGCTGGCCCGACGGGATCGGCTTCGGGCCGCAGGGCTGGGTCTACGTGACCTGCAGCGCACTGCACGAGATCCTGCTCGGGGGCGAGGCGGCCGTACGCCGCGGCGCGCCCTACCAGCTCTGGCGCTTCCGGGCGGGCGCACTCGGCGTGCCGGGACAGTGACCCGGGTCGCGTCGAGGCACGGCGCCTCGACGCCGCCTCACGCGTCGCCGAGGTAGAGGTGCGACTCCTTGTACCGCCCGATCGCGAATCGGAGCAGGACGCCGATCACGGCGCAGGCCGGCACCGCGAGGAGCACGCCGAGGAAGCCGAACAGGGCGCCGCCCGCGAGCACGCCGAACATGACCCAGAGCGGGTGCAGCCCGACCTGGTCGCCGACCAGGCGCGGCATGAGAACGTAGTCCTGCATGAACTGGCCGAAGAAGAAGATGCCGCCGACGCCTGCCACGCGAACCCAGTCGGGCCAGAACTGGTAGAGCGCGACGCCGACCGACGAGAGGAACCCGAAGAGCGAGCCCACGTACGGGACGAACGAGATGAAGCCGGCGGTGAGCCCGATGATGAGGCCGAAGTCGAGACCCACCGCGGTGAGCGCCACCGCGTAGAAGATCGCCTGCGCGAGGCAGACGAGCGCGGAGCCGCGGGCGAAGCCCGAGAGCACCTCCTCGATCTTCGCGATCTGCTCGCGGATGACCTCGCGGTGATGGCGAGGCAGCCAGTCGTCGACCTGGGCGACGATCTTCGGCCAGTCGCGCAGGAGGTAGAACGCGACGAGCGGGGTGATCGCGAGCAGGGCCACCACGTTGAACAGCGCGAGCCCCCGGGAAAGCACGCCGGTCACGAGCGCCGTCGCGATCGAGGCGATCCTCTGCATCGCCTCCCCCGAGGGCTCGGAGAGGCCGGCGGGAATGGGCACGTGGAAGCGATCGAAGAGGTGTCGGACCCATGGAAGGAGCGCGTCGCGCGCCCACGCGAGCAGGCGCGGCAGGCGCACGGCGAGCGCCGTCGCCTGCTCGAGGATCACCGGCGTGATGAGGATGATCACGGTCGAGGCGAGCGCGAAGAACGTGAGGATGATGCCGGTCGCCGCGATCGCCCGGCGGACGCCGTGGCGCTCGAGCCATCCCACGAGCGGGTCGAGCAGGAAGGCGATCGCCATGCCGAGGGCGAACGGCAGCAGGACCGCCCGCAGGAGCCACAGCAGGGCGAGGAAGCCCACGCAGAGCCCGACCCAGAAGACCGTCCGTCGCTGCATCGGCATCTCGATCCCGCAGCGCTCCCGCATCCGCGCACGGGTGTCAACCGAGGTTCCGGGGGGTGGGCCCGCGACGGCGAACTCGCGTTCGGGCTGCGGCCGCCGGTCCCGGCAACGGGTCGGCCGCCGACCCGAGCGGGGGGAGCGGCCAGGGGCGGTCGGGCTCCGATTCGCGGCCCGCTCCTGCTAGGGTCGAAGCCGGAGATCTTGCGGATGGAAGGCGCTGTCGTGCCCGGCGGGGGCGAGGTCGAGCGGACGGACGGCGTCGTGCGATGCGGCGTCTACGGGGAAGGTCGGCTCGTCCGGGAGTTCCGGCCCGACGAGGTGGAGGCCCTCGTGCTCGCACCCGGCGAGTTCGTGTGGATCGGCCTGCACGAGCCGCCGCCCGAGCTCCTGCGCCGCATCCAGAAGCGCTTCGGCCTCCACGAGCTCGCGGTCGAGGACGCGATGCGGGCCCACCAGCGACCCAAGGTCGAGGAGTTCGAGGACTCGATCTTCGTGGTCGTGAAGACCGCCGACTGGAACGAGAAGAAGCGCGTGATGAACCTCGGCGAGACCCACATCTTCGTCGGGCACGACTACGTGATCTCGGTCCGCCACGGGCCGTCGCTGCCGCACGCCCCCGTCCGCCAGCGGGCCGAGGCGGCGCCGCAACTGCTCGCGAAGGGCCCGGGCTACGTCCTCTACGCGCTGCTCGACTTCGTCGTCGACAACTACTTCCCGCTCGTCGACGAGCTCGAGGAGTCCGTCGAGCAGCTCGAGGCGAAGCTCTTCTCCGGGCCGCCCAAGCCCAAGATCACCCGGCGGATCTACGCGCTGCGCCGCGAGCTCGGAGGCTTCAAGCGGATCGTCCTGCCGCTGCTCGACTGCCTCCACAAGCTCATGCGCATCGACTCGCGGATCGTCCCGGACGACGTCCGCCTCTACCTCCGCGACGTCTACGACCACGTCGTGAGGCTGAACGAGTCGACCGACCAGCTGCGGGAAATCGTGCACTCGGCGCTCGAGGCGAACCTGGCGCTGATCTCCGTGCGCCAGAACGAGACCATGCAGATGCTCGCCGCCTGGGCCGCGATCCTGGCGGTCCCGACGCTCATCGCCGGCGTCTGGGGCATGAACGTGAACGTGTGGCCGAACGACCAGACGTGGTGGGGCTTCGGCGCGATCCTGCTCCTGATGGCGGCGTCCTGCTCGGCGCTCTGGTTGCGGTTCCGCCGCATCGGCTGGCTCTGAGCCGCCCGGCACGACCCGCACCGGCAACCGACCCATCGTGCGCCTTCCCTTCGTCGACCACCGGCACGATCCGGCCGCGCTCTCGCGCGCGCTCGGGATCTCGGAGGAGGCCGTCCGGCTCCACCACGACTGCGAGGTGATCGACCTCCACGTCGACTCGTTCATCTGGACCCGGGTCTTCGGTTACGACCTGCGCAGGCGCCACGGGGCCGGCCTCTTCGGCGGCGACTTCCTCTCGCAGGTCGACTTTCCCCGCGTGCTGGAGGCCGGCGTGACCGGCGCGATCTGGAGCGTCACGACCCAGCCGCTGCGGACGGCGTCGAGCCGGGCACGCGCATTCTCCACGAATCTCGCCCGCCTGCGGGCGATCTTCGCGACCGTCCCCGAGCAGTTCGAGGTGGTGCGGGACCTCGCCGGCTACCGGGCCGCGCGCACCGCGGGGCGGCACGCTGCGATGATCGGAGTCCAGGGCGGCAACGCGGTCGACGCGACGCCCGAGACGGTGGAATTGCTCGGGCGCGACGTGATCCGGGTCACCCTCGTCCACCTGAGTTCCTCGCGGGTCGGCGCGACGAGCTCCCCCCTGCGACGCGGCCCGGACACCGGCCTCACGGCCCTCGGCCGCGAGATGGTCGAGAGCCTCGACGCGCGCCGGATCCTCGTCGACCTGGCCCACGTGAGCCGTCGCGGCTTCTTCGACGCGGTCGAGGCGCACGACCGCTCGCTCCCGCTCATCGTGACGCACACCGGCGTCTCCGGCGTGCACCCGCACTGGCGCAACCTCGACGACGAGCAGTTGCGGGCGATCGCCGACGTCGGGGGCACGGTCGGCATCATGTTCCAGGCGAGCTTTCTCGACGGGCGCCACCGCGGGACCCTCTCCCGCTCGGTCGTCGACCACGTGGCCCACGTCGTCGACGTGGTCGGCGAGGACCACGTCTCGATCGGCAGCGACTTCGACGGTGCGATCGTGCCGCCCGACGACCTGCGCAGCTGCCTCGAATTGCCGCGCCTCGTGCAGCACATGCTCGACCGGGGCTTCGGCGAGGACCGGATCCGGAAGATCCTCGGCGGCAACTTCCTGCGCGTGCTCGGGCACCTGCGCGGTTGAACGAGACGCGGCGCCCTCCACCGGAAAAAAAGCAGCGACCGGGCGCATCGCGCCTGACCGCGGTCGGTGGGCCGGAATCGGCGTCGCGGGCGACGTGGCGGGGTCTCGCGACGTCCTAGGTGGACGTCCTAGGCGGGGCTCGGTCGAAACCTAGCGGAAAAATGCGATGTCCCCGATCTTCCTTCGGCCCCCTGCCGGTCTTACGACTCTCCCATCGACGCACGCCGGAGTCGGCGTCCTGGATGAAAACCGGAAACGGGGGCACACCATGCTGAGAAACAAGAAGCTCGTCGGACTGCTCGGATCGCTGTTCGTCATGACCTGGCTCGGGGTCTTCACGCCGCTTCCGGCCTCGGCCGGCAAGATCAAGAAGAGCGACATCGACGGCGACGGCCTGACCAACAAGCGCGAGGCGAAGATCGGAACGAACCCGGCCGACGCGGACACCGACGACGACGGCCTCGACGACGGCACCGAGGTCAAGAAGGTGAAGACCGACCCGGTCGACGGCGACACCGACGACGACGGCCTCGACGACGGCGCCGAGGTGAACGTCGAGAAGTCGAATCCGAAGGACGACGATTCCGACGACGACTCGCTGCTCGACGGTGAAGAAGTCAACGTCACGGGCACCAGCCCGACGGACGGGGACTCGGACGACGACGGCCTCGACGACGGCACCGAGATCGACGACTCGACCGACCCGAACGACTCGGACTCCGACGACGACGGGCTCGAGGACGGCACCGAGGTCGAGGACGGCTCCGACCCGAACGATTCGGACTCCGACGACGACGGGCTCGACGACGGCACCGAGGTCGAGGACGGCTCCGACCCGAACGACTCGGACTCCGACGACGACGGTGTCGACGACGGCACCGAGGTCGAGGACGGTACCGACCCGGGCGACGGCGACGACCACGAGGACCACGGCGACGGCGGCAGCGACGACTGAGCCTCGGATCTACCCGGCTCGAGAGAGCCCGCAGCGGTGAAAATCTGCTGCGGGCTCTTTCGTCTCCGGGAGCCGACCGGATCGGGCCCGCCCCACCCGGGCTTCTGGCGACCGACTCCCCGGCCAGTCTTCGGAAGGGCACGTCGGCCGCTTTCCGATTCGTGGGAAGCGGCGCCGCCCCGGCGCACCCTCGGGGCCGACGACCGCGCCCCCAAGCGGCACCGTCCTTGCTCACCTGCCCTCCCATGACACCCCGACGTCCGCCTTCCAGGGCAACCCTCCCCGGAACGGCGACAGGAGAACCCATGAGAACCCGATCCCTCGCGACCGCCTTCCTCGCTGCCGCCCTCCTCGCCGCCCGCACCGCCGGGGCGACCACCGTGATCGGCGACATCAACAACTTCGACACGGTCAACGACACCGGCCAGACGACCTACGGCTTCGAGATCGAGATCGACGACGTCCACAGCACCGACATCACCTACACCTTCGACTGGAACCACTACGGGGTCCCGAAGATCCGCGAGGACAACACGGACCCGGTCCACCCCAAGGTGTTCATCCGCTACGAGAGCACGAAGGACTCGGGCGGGGCCTTCGGCGCCGGCGGCAGTTTCACGAACCAGGCCGTCCCGAGCCTGTCGCCGCCCCAGGGGCACACCTGCACCGACGTCTCGGTGAACGAGGGCTGCGAGCACTTCGGCGTCGGCTATTACGGCAACCCGTCGGCGATCGTCTACAACTGGCTCGTCGACGGCGGCGCCGGGAACCTCGTGACCTTCGGTTCGCCCGTGAAGGTCAGCACGCCGAACTGGACCTACGTCCCGCCCGCGGGCGCTGCGCCCGCGCAGGTGGTCGCGGCGATCCCCGCGCCCGCGGACCCGATCCCCGTCGGCAAGGAGTACGGCGAGGCCACCTGGGTCAAGGTCATCAAGACCACCACCCACGGCGTGAACCAGGTCGTGCTCGAGAACCTGATCTCCGACGACGCCGACGGCGACGGCAAGGCCGAGTGGCAGAACGGCGAGCCCGACGAGGTCGAGACGGAGTGGAAGCTCCTGCAGACGAACAACAAGGGCGACGCGAACAAGGACGGGCTCGACGGCGCCCCGGACGACGTCGGTGACGTCGACGAGCACGTGACCCGCCGCTACGAGTTCTACAAGTACGGCGCGGCCGCGAACACGCTCGACGGCGAGACCGGCGAGGCGATGTGCGACGGGGTGACCCCGACGACCGACTCGAACGACCCGAACTACCTCCACGGCATCGGCACGAACGTCACGGTGACCGACGCGAACGGCGACCCGTACGAAGTGGACTGCGCGGCCCAGGTCGTGGTCGGCGAGTTCATCGGCTCGCAGATGGCGGGCTTCGTCGCCGAGGCGCCGCTCGACGTCATCCAGAACCTCCAGGACGGCGAGAAGAACATGGCCTACGTCGACCGGCGCGTGGTCGTCGGCGGCGACACGCCCTACACGGTGTCGGTCACCTCGGGCGCCCTGCCCGACGGCATGACGCTCGGCAACGACGGCATCCTCTCCGGCTCGCCTTCGGCTGCGGGCGATTTCGCCTTCACGGTGCAGGTGGTCGACGCGAAGGCAGCCGTCGTGTCGCGACCGCTCGCGATGCACGTGCCGGCCGCGCCCGGCGACCCGACGCCCACTCCCACCCCGGACCCGACGCCGACGCCGACGCCCGACCCGACGGCCACGCCCGCCCCGACCGCGACGCCCGTGCCGCCGACGCCCACCCCGGTCGTCGTCTCCTGCACGATGGGGGCGGGCCTCGTGCAGACGCCGCCCAAGCCGTCCAAGAACGCCGGTGCGCTCAAGATCGCGCGCGGCCTCACCTCGACCCCCTCGACCAGCCCGACCAAGTTCATCTTCTCGGGCACGCTCGAGAACTGCGAGAACTTCCCGGCGGTCCCCGGCGCGGTCGGGCCGATCACGAACGGCGCGGTGAAGGTCACGCTCCAGGTCCCCGCGGGCTCGACCTGCGCGGCGATCACCGCCGGCTTCCCGATCGCGACCCAGCTCTCGATCACCTGGACGACGCCGGACCCGGCGAAGCCCGGCAAGTGGAAGAAGGTCGCATCCGAGAAGACGACGCTCGCGTCCTACGCCGAGCCGGGCACCGACCCGCTCGTGATCCGCGTGACGAGCCAGGCCTTCGGCTCGAAGTCGAAGGTCCCGGGATTTCCGGCGAAGACCGCGGTCCTCAGCTTCAC
The DNA here is from genome assembly GCA_018970825.1 of bacterium. Lineage (GTDB taxonomy): Bacteria > Desulfobacterota > Binatia > UBA12015 > UBA12015 > REEB422. The sequence continues at coordinate 17,902 of JAGWVP010000004.1, forward strand.
GATGGACCAGTTGGCCTCCGAGATCGCGACGGCCTGCGCCGACGTGCGCGGGCTCTCGCGGATGAGCTTCACCGGGGCGCGCGGGCCCTCGACGCTCGTCGTTCCCTGATCGCGCGGCGCGGGTGGACCGCGCCGCGCAGACCGACGGGCCCGGTGCCGCCTCCGAGGGACGGCACCGGGCCTTCGTTCGTGCCGGGAGGCTCTCGGCAGGTTGCGGGGGATTCGTATTCCGGGCGTGGCCGGGGCATGCTCCGGCCATGGAGTTCGAAAGCCACGAGGTCCTCGCCGACGTCCTGCGTCGACTGCCCGTCGAGAGGTTCCTGCGCTCCGGGGCCCGGCTCGCGGAGGTGGACCGCGACTGGAACCTCGCGATCGAGGAGCGAGCGAACCGCCTCGTCGTCCGTGGACGGGGCGACGGCCGGGAGATCGTCGTCCGCATGCCGGTCGGCCATCCGCGGAGGCCCTACGTGGTCGTCGCCGACGGACGCGAGGTCGACGTGATCTTCCGCGAGGGATTCGGCGGCAACGTCGCGACCTTCGCCCAGCTCGTGTTCGACCTCGAGGAGAACGGCGCCCGGGTCGGCGGCATCCGTCACTTCGGCGACACGACGATCTTCGGCCGGAGCTCGTCCCCCTGCCAATCGCTCACGGCGCTGCGGATCGGGCAGACCGAGTGCTTCACGTTCCGTTCCTCGCAGCCGCGGTCGTGGCTACGCGTGCGCCCGTGGTCGGTGACCCTCGACGGATCCGTCGAGGAAGTCGCGACCGTCGTCGGCGACGAACGCGGAATCTTCTCGCGGGGATTGCTCGCGAAGATGCGGCCGTCGGTCGACCCGGTGGTGGCGGGACTCGTCCTCGCCGCCCACCGCGGCCTCGTCCTGCGAAGCTTCTGAGCGGGGCGCGCCCCGGGTCGACGGCGCGCCGGGTCAGGGCACCTCGCCGTAGGAGAACGTCACGCCCGGGAACGCCGCTCCGGCCTGCTGCGAGAGCCCGACCGGCTCCGCGTCGATGCCGAACGCCCAGCGCATCTGCGCCGTGACGAAGTGGCGGATCACCGGCCAGCCCTCGCGGACGGGCAGCGACTCGGGGCCGCAGCCGTCGGTGCCGAGCCGCTTCAGATTCTCGGGCACGGGGAGACCTGCGTCGAGCGCGATCTGCACGATGCCGCCGCCGTTCTCGCCGATCGCGCACAGGTCGCTCGGGGCAAGATGTCCGGCGTCGTCGATGATCAAGAGTCGCTTCGGCGTCTTGGCCGCGCCGTAGGCGGCCTCGACTCCCGCGACCGCGGCGACGCCGTCGGTGCGGCCGGTGAGCCAGAGCGACGGCTTGTTCGGCAGGTTCAGGGGGTCGCGGCTGCCCGCCGACATCGGCACGAAGGTGACGACGTCGGGCTCGCCGCCGAACAGGACGGCCGAGCCGCCGCCGGCCGAGTGGCCGAAGATCGCGACGCGCTCCGCCGACACGTGCCCGGCGAGCGCTCCGCCGGGGCGCACGTCCTCGGCCTTCAGCAGGTCGACGGTCGACCGGCTCACCTCGACATCGGCCCGCGGCACGGTCGGCCTCTGCCCGAGCGCCGCGGCGAGCCCGCGCTCGAGGTAGTCCGGCGCCGCGACGACGAAGCCCCAGCTCGCGAGGTGGGTCGTGAGCACCGTCGATTGGTCGCGGAAGCCCGAGAAGCCGTGAGCGAAGAGCACGAGCGGAAACCGGCCGTCGGCCGCGGGCAGGCCGCGGTAGGCGTCGGTCACGAACGGCGGGTTCGCGTCGGCCGGCAGGATCGCGTCGATCGCCGGCGGCAGCCAGTCGCGGATGAAGTACGACTCCTTCTCCGCCCCCTTCTCCGAGCCTCGTGCCGCCGGATACCAGACCTCGACCAGCCGGTCGCCGAGCTCGAGCGTCGTCACGCCGACCGCGTAGGGCCCGAAGCCGGCATAGGGGGCCGGCCCGGTTGGAACCGGCGAGGAGGACTCGTTGCCGCAGGCGGCGAGGATCGCGATCACGACCACCGCGAGAGCCCGGGAGAGGAAGCGGCCGATGTTCTTCGTCATGCGGGCACCGCTAGCCCGATTCCGGCGGCCCGCCAAGCCGGAAAATCCCCGCGGCCCCCCGGCGGCCGCGTGACGCGGCGGCCGGATTGACCTTGGTCCGCCGGGAGCCGACACTCCCCGGCATGGATCGGGGGGCGTGGACCCGGGAAGAACTGCTCTCGGAGCACGCCTACGCCCGCGGTCACGAGGCGGCGGGCCATCGACTGCACGGGGGCTTCGACCGCAAGGGGCGCTACCTGTCGCCGCGGACCCTCGGGCGAGGGCCCGCGGTCCTCGCCTGGCAGGCTCGACTCGCCACGCGCGGGATGCCGCTGGTCGCGGCCGACCCGGGCCTGCTCGCGCTCGGCACCTTCCCGAGCTTCGAGCAGCACCGCATCCTGCTTCGGCACGGCTACGGCCGACCGCTCTGGAACTCGCTCACGATCACCGGCGTGCTCGAGGCACGCGGACGGCTCCTCGCCGAGTTTCCCTTCCCGGACTTCCGCGACGCCGTCCACGACGACCTCTCGGAGACCGCGACCGGCCACCTGAACGGCGGCCTGCTCGTCGCCCACGGACTCGACGAGGGCGGCGATCCGACGACGGGGCTCGGTGGACACGACGCGATGTGGTTCGCGGTGCGCGACCTGCTCCTCGGCGCGAATGCCTGGCCCATGCCCGAGATCCCCGACACGATCGCGCGGCCCGACGCGGGGAGGCTCCTTCCCGACCTGCCGACGGCGTTCGAGCAGATGCTGCTGCTGCTCATGAACGTGCTCATGATCGAGGTTCGGGCGGAGCTCTTCTTCGACACGACCCGCCGGCTCGCGGCCGATCCCTCTCTCTTCGCGGACCGCCGCGAGGAAGCGGCCCTCGCGGTCGCGATGGTCGACCGCATCGCGGAGGACGAGCGCATCCACGTCGCCTACCTCCGCACCGTCCTCTCCGAGATGCGCGGTTTCGCCTGGAAGGGAGTCTCCGGGCGCTCGATCCCGGGCACGGAGATCGTCGACCCGGCGTGGCGGGAACTCGTCCGCTGGCATGCGGAGGAGAATCCTCACCTCGCCCGAGAGGCCGCGCGCCCCGCTCTCCGCGAGGCGATCCGACGTCACGGCGGCGATCGCCTGCTCTCCCTCTTCGACGACCTCGACGACGACCGGGCCGCGGAGGCATGCTCGGTCGCCGGAGCCGCCTGAAGCCCGGCCGCGATCGCCCGAGCCGCACCCGTCCCACTCCCGGCAGACGCCACCCAGACCGCCTTCCCGGCGCCCGCGCGGGCGGGACGCCTCCCCTCACCTCACGCTCGACAGGAGAATCGACCATGCCCGGCCCGACCTACGACCGCCTGACCGCCCTCGACAGCTCGTTTCTCCTGCTCGAGAAGCCGGGGGCGCCGCTCCACGTCGCCTCGACGCTGGTCTTCGAGGGCGGGCCGCTGCGCAAGCCCGACGGCGGCATCGACGCCGACGCGGTGCGGGCACACGTCGCGGCGCAGCTGCACCGGATCCCGCGCTACCGGCAGCGGATCCAGTGGATCCCCTTCACGCAGCGCCCGGTCTGGGTCGACGACGACCGCTTCAACATCGAGTACCACGTCCGGCACACGAGCCTCCCCCGGCCCGGCAACACCCACCAGCTGAAGCGGCTCTCGTCGCGCATCATGGAGCAGCCGCTCGACCCGGCCCGGCCGCTCTGGGAGATGTGGGTCGTCGAGGGCCTCGAGTACGACCGGTTCGCCGTCATCTCGAAGGTCCACCACTGCATGATCGACGGCGTCTCCGGCGTCGACCTGCTGAACACCCTCCTCTCGCCGACGCCCGAGTGCGAGCCGCAGGTCGAGCACCGCTTCATCCCTCGGCGGACGCCGACCCCGTTCGAGCTGTGGCGCGACGAGATGCTGCGCCGGGCCGGGCTCCCGATGAGCATCCTCCAGGGGCTGCGCCACTTCCTCTCCGAGGCGGCCGACGTGCGCCGCGACGCCCTGTCGCTCGCGAGCGGGCTCGCCGACACGCTCGGGACCTCGCTGCACCTCGCCGAGTCGACCCCGATCAACCGCCGGATCGGCCCGCACCGCCGCTTCGACTGGATGGAAATGGACCTCGAGGCGATCAAGACGATCCGACGGGCGCTCGGGGGCAGCATCAACGACGTGGTCCTCACCGTGGTGACCGGGGCGGTGCAACGCTTCCTGCAGCGCCGCAACATCAACCCGGGCCAGATCGACTTCCGCATCATGACGCCGGTCTCCGTGCGCGCCGCGAACGAGCACGGCAAGCTCGGCAACCGCGTCTCGGCCTGGTTCCTCCACCTGCCGATCGGCGAGCCCGACCCGCGCGAGCAGCTGCGCGAGATCCGCGCACGCAGCCTCGAGCTGAAGGAGTCGAAGCAGGCCGTCGCCGCCTCGATGCTGACCGACATGGCGGAGTGGAGCTCCTCCACCCTGCTCGCGCTCGGCGCCCGCAACGTGACGCGGATGCTGCCCTTCAACCTCGTCGTGACGAACGTGCCGGGCCCGCAGTTCCCGATCTACATGCTGGGCGCGCGGATGCTCGAGACCTACCCGCTCGTCCCGCTGGTCGACAACCTCGGGCTCGGGATCGCGCTCATGAGCTACGACGGCAAGCTCTTCTGGGGCTTCAACGCCGACTACGACCTGCTGCCCGACCTGCCGGCCTTCGTGCGCGGGACGCGCGAATCGTTCACGGAACTCCTGCGGCTCGCGACACCCGACGAGCAGGCGGCCGGGGCGCCGCAGATCCCGGCGACGGGGGACTCGGGCCGCACCGCGCCCGGCACGGAGCCCCAGTTGCATCTCGTCGGCAAGAGCTGAGTCGACCCCGGGGAAACGGCCCGACGCGTGACGCGCGGGCCCGCGATCTCAGCGACGGCTGCGAAGGCCGTCGAGAACCGAGCGGGTCTCGGCGTCCTCGGGATGGAGTTCGACCGCCTGCTCGAGCGTCGCGACCGCGTCGGGCCGGCGGCCCGCCGAGAGTTGGGCGAGGGCGAGGACGAGCGGGTACTGGCCCTGGTGCGGCGCGAGTCGGGTCGCCTCCGCGAGCAGCGGGATCGCCTCTTCGTCGCGCCCCTGGCGCACGAGCGAGAGCCCGAGCGCGTGGTGGGCGGCGCCGCTCGGCTGGGCGAGCTCGACCGCCCGTCGGAGCGTCCGCTCCGCGCTCGCCTCGTCCCCCACCTCGCTCTGGAGTTCGGCGAGCTGGACGTAGGCGGCCTCGAGCGACGGATCGATCGCGATCGCGGTCTCGAAGGTCGTCATGCCCGCGGGCCGGGAGGCCCGCTCGAGGGCGCGTCGAAGTTCCGCCCCCCGGCGCGGCGCGTCGGTCCTGTCGAACAGCGGGATGGAGTTGCGCGTCGGCATCGACGGTCGGCCTCGTTCCGGGCGCGTCGGACCCGGTCGGCTCCATCACGACGACGGGCCACGGCTCGGTCAACAGGCGATCTGGAAAACCTCGCGCCGGACCGCGGTCAGGGCTCCCGCACGAGCGCGCGCAGGAAGGTCGAGCCGTAGTTCATGACGTCGAAGGCGTGGAGCCCGAGCTCGTCGGCGATCTCGACGCAGGCCCGGATGCCTCGCACGCTGTTGCCGCGTGCGTCGAGACGCGGCGACCAGATGCCGATCCCGAGCTGGCGATTGACGACGGACAGCACCCCGCCGGCGACCCCGCTCTTGGCGGGCACGCCGACGCGGAAGGCCCACTCGCCCGAGAAGTCGTACATCCCGCAGGTGAACATCACCGCGAGCACGTCCTTCACGCAGTCGGCACGGAAGACGTCCACGCCGGTCGTGGGGTTCGTCCCGACGTTCGCGAGCGTGGCTCCCATCGTGGCGAGATCGCGGCAGTTCACCAGGATCGAGCACTGCCGGAAGTAGAGATCGAGGATCCCGTCGACGTCGCCGGGAATCATGCCGAAGTTGAGCATCAGGTGTGCGATCGCGCGGTTGCGGTGCCCGGTCGCGAGCTCGGAGGCGAA
>JAGWVP010000348.1 GCA_018970825.1 bacterium
CCGTCGGGCAGGATCCGCCCCGTCTCTTCGGACGTGGTCGGGGCGGTCCCGGCCGGTCGCGACGAGACCGACGGCAACACCCCCACCGATCTCCTCGAGGAAGGGGCTCTGAGAACGGATCCGATGCGCCCCCGAGACGAGGCCTCCCCCACGATCGCACGACTCCGCGGGCCCGTCCCCCGTACCGCTCTCGCGGCTCTCGCCGTCGCGTCGGGTCTCGTCCTGCTCGCCCCTCCCGTGCGCGCGTGGCCCCCGGGCCCGCAGCCGCCGGTGGAGCTTCTCCTCGACACGAATCCCGGAGGATCGGGATCGCTCGCGCTCGAGAAGGGCCGCATGCGCCACGCGGTCGGTCGCGACAACGGAACGCTCCGGGTCTCCGGCGTGCTCGACGCGCGCGACCTGGCGGCGACCTTCGAGAGCCGCGTGCTCGCGGACGCGAGTTCGATGCAGGTGCGCGACGGAGGTGCGTTCTCCGCGGTCCTGTCCTTCGTCGGCTGCACGACGCTGCGACGCAGCATGCGCTGCAAGAGCGCGGACCGCGGCGTGCAGGTGGCCTTTCGAGCCACCGACCAGGCGAACGTCTACAAGGTGACGGTGACCGCGAAGAAGCTGTCGTCCGCGGTGACCGGCGTCCCTCAGCCGAGGGGGCCGATCACCGCGCTCTTCTCCGACGGCGGAGGGAACGAGCGGCCGGGGACGCTCTCCGACTGCCAGAAGAGCGGGCGTCACGCCCTGCGCTGCAAGCACTGAGCGCGAGAGACACGAGCTTCGCCGGCGGGCGGGGATCCGGTGGCCGCCGCTCCGCCCGGCCCCGGCCGGCGACCCGGGCGTTTCGCCTCCGGCCGCGGTGGCGGCCCCGCAGGCGCGTCCGCGCGATGCCGATCGACCACCTCGACGAGGGAGCGGGCGACGACGTCGTTGGTCGCCTCCGAGTAGTGGACCGCGCCGAAGACCTCCTCGAGGGGAAGTCCGGACGTGGCGGCGTGGATCGGCTCGAGCAGGTCCACGGTCTCGATCCCGCGCCGGCGGATCGCCGCGACGAGCGGGCTCGCGAGCTCCGGCTTGCCCTCGCGACGCCGCTGCAGGTCGTTGCGGTTCGGAAAGAAGACGACGACCGGGACGGCTCCGGACTCCCGCACCGACTCGGCGAACCTCGCCAGCACCGCCTCGGTGACGCGGTAGGCGTGGCCGCCCGGGATCCAGCCGGTCTCGTACGCGGGCGGGTCGAGCAGGCGGCGCGCGAAGCGGAGTCCGAGGCGCGAGAGCCGCACCGACGGCAGCACGTCGAGCGGCGTTCCCGGGTGCCAGCCCGAGCGCTGGTACCAGAGGTCGTCGCGACCCATCGACGCGAGCGTCGGGGCGGGGTCGTCGAGCAGGGGGCGATAGTCCGCCACGGTTCGCAGCGGCGTCGGCCGCAGGACGAGCCGATCGCCCTCGAGCGCGAAGCGCGGCTTGGCGAGCCGCATCGCGGTCTCGGGCGTGTAGAAGGGCCGGAACACGTTCACCGTGCGGCCGATGTTCTCGGTCATGAAGCCGATCAGGACGAGACGAGGTCGCAGCGGGCGGCCGTCGCGCTCCCAGCGCAGGAACGCCTGGTCGGGCCCGTAGCCGCTCGCACCGAAGTTCAGCACCTCGAGGTCCGCGCGCGCGCGCTCGAGGACGGCCGTCCACGCCGCCGCGTCGTCGACCTCGTCGCCGTGGACGAAGGAGTCGCCGAAGGCGGCCACCCGCAGCACGCCGGAGGGGGGCGCGTCGTCGTACTCCCGGAGCGAGCGCAGGCCGCGCGCGTTGGTCGTCGTCGGCCGGTACGCGCCGGAGGCGGCGACGTGGGTGGACGGGCGAGGCACCCACCCGAGATCCGGATCCGGGCGGTAGTAGAACCCCTCGCCGACCTGCAGGAACTTCGCGATCGCCTCGCGGTCCTTCGCGCCGAAGAAGTCCTCGAGGCGGCGGTACTCGAGGCCGTTGCGGGAGGCGACGAGCCGCAGCGCGGCGAGGCTCGAGATCTCGAGCAGGCCCCAGGCGAGGAGCGCGCGCGCGAGCAGGTCGAGCCCGCGGCGCGAGGCTCCGGTTCCCGGTCGATCGGCCATGGCTTCGGTCGAGCGCGACGCCCGCGGCTCAGCGTCCGCCCGCGGCCCGCGGGGCCGGCGCGGAGTCGTGCGCGAGGGGCGACGACGGAATCGCCTCGGCGTACCGCTGGACGATCCGGGCCATTTCGCCCACCACCGACGGCAGGTGCACGAGAAAGCCCATGTGACTCGCGTCGTACCAGCGCACGTCGGAAAGACCCCATTCGCGGCTCATGCGGTCCACGACCTCGCGGTCGAAGAAGCGGTCGCTCGACGCGGCGAACAGGTGGATCCGATCCGCGGGGATGCGCGGCCGCATGTCGTACCAGCCCATCCGCTCGACGAATCCCCGGAAGTCCTCCGGCGACCAGCCGAAGCCCGAGAGCTGGCGCCGCATCGTGTGGAGCACGGGTGCGTCGCGCACCATCGCCGCCAGGTCCATGTGCGCGATGATCGGCAGCGAGAATGCGAAGCGCTCCTCGAGGCAGGTGAGACCGAGCGTGAGGGCGCCGCCCAGGCTGAGCCCGGCGATGCCGACCGGCTGCGGATCCTCGGCGAGCATCCACGAGAGCAGCGTCCGCGCGTCGTGCAGCGTCTGGCGGAGTGCCTCGATGCTTCGCACGAGGTCGGCCGTCCAGAATAGCTCGCCGCCGAACACCGTGCCGCTCGGCGATCGACGTCCGTGGAAGGCGGGCTGGACCTGCACGATCTCGACGCCCATCCGGAGCGCCGCGGTGCCGACCAGGCCGACCTCCTCGAGCACGGTCTCGGGCTGCATGAAGCCGTGGATGTAGAGGATCCGGGGGCGCTCCCCGTGGCCCCGTCCGCGCAGTCGACGGGCATAGACGGTGCGCGTCTCGTCGTAGGCCGATTCGAAGGCGCGACGGTAGCCGGGGGCGAGCGGCTCGTGGGTCGAACGGAACACGACGTCCTCGCTCGAGAGTCCCGGCAGCGTCCAGCGGGGCGAAACCCTCGCGGCGGGAACCTCCCCGGGGGCCGGGAAGAGTCGGTCGATCGGGATGCCCTCGTAGACGTGCAGGTGTTCGCGCGTGTCCCGCGGACGTGGCCCGAGGAAATGGAGCGCCGCATCGGTCAGGAGCCCGGTCAGGTCGTCGAGATGGGTCGGGATCGCCACGCCTCGTGCCTCGCCTGTCGGCCGTGCCGGGTCAACCCCCGCCCGGCCCCGACCGGGGATGGTGGACTCCGCGACTCGTCGGGGCCTCGCGGGTGCGTCGCGCGGGATCTTCGACGCCACGGGCGGCGGGAGCGCCTCGGCCGAGGTATCGGGTCGCGGCGGGCTGTGATACGCGGCGTCCGGGACCCCCTCGGGGGAAAAAAAGGAGGGACGACGATGCAGGGACTGATCTCGAGATACTGGTGGGTGTTCCTCGTGCGCGGCCTCGCCGCGATCATCTTCGGGCTGCTCGCGTTCTTCCAGCCCGGCATCACGCTCGAGACCCTCGTGCTCTTCTTCGGAGCCTACGCCCTGGTCGACGGGATCTTCTCGATCATCGCGGCCTTCGGCGGACGAGAGCACACCGAGCACTGGTTTCTCCTGCTGCTCGAGGGGCTGCTCGGCGTGGCGGTCGGCATCATGACTTGGCGCTCGCCGGGAATCACGACGATCGCGCTGCTGCTCTACATCGCGGCGTGGGCGCTCGTGACCGGCGTGCTCGAGATCGTCGCCGCGGTGCGGCTGCGCAAGGAGATCGAGGGCGAGGGATGGATGGCCCTCTCCGGGCTCCTCTCGGTCCTGCTCGGGCTCTTCCTCATGTGGGCGCCCGGCGCGGGTGCGCTCGGTCTCGTGTGGGCGATCGGCGGCTACGCGATCGCCTTCGGCATCGCCCTCGTCCTGCTGGGCTTCGGGGTCAGGAAGTCCGCCCCGGTCGCCTGAGGAGACCCACCGCCAGCGCCCCGTCGGTCCGCCAGGGGTCGCCGCCTCCGTTGCGGCCCTCGCGGACCGGGTGAAAGTGCTCGAAGCGGCCGCGGTGCTCGATGCAGCCCGCGGCCGCGA
>JAGWVP010000349.1 GCA_018970825.1 bacterium
TTCGCCTGCCTGAGCGATTGGCTCGACGGCTACCTCGCTCGGACCCGCGGCCTCACGACCCAGCTCGGCAAGTTCCTCGACCCGCTCGCCGACAAGGTCCTCGTCATCAGCGTGCTCATCATGCTCGCCGCCATGCCCGAGGGGCCGCGCGTCCCGGCCTGGATGGTCGCGGCGATCGCGGCACGCGAACTCGCGGTGACCGGGCTGCGGACGATCGCGCTCGGCGAGGGGATCGTGCTCGGCGCGGAGTCTCTCGGCAAGGTGAAGATGACGTTCGAGGTGATCGCGCTCGTGCCGCTGATCGCGCGCTATCGCCTGGGGCCCATCGACTTCTTCTCGGCGGGGATGGTGTTCCTGTGGATCGCGCTGCTGGTGGCGTTGTGGTCGGGCATCGCCTACCCGGTCCGGCTCTGGCGGGCGATCCAGCAGCGCACCTGAGCGACGGCGCCTTGCGCGGCGGGGCTCACCGGAGTAGGTTCCGGGCGTCGGGCGGGTCAGTGATGGCTAGGTCCCGCGCAAGAGCGGGTCGCGAACCCCGCCAGGCCCGGAAGGGAGCAACGGTACCGATTTCTCTCTGTGCCGCGGGGGTGCCTAGCCATCACTGACCCTCTCGATCGTCCGGATCGCGGAGCGGGCCCCTCTCCGGCGCGACCTCCCGGGCGCGGTTCGGCTTGCGGGAGAGGGCGCGAGGCGGTTCGGCCCAGATGAGCGGCGAGGCGGAGCTCTTTCCCCAGGCGGGCGGCGCCTCCGGCGATGCCGGCGGGTCCTACCAGGTGCTCGCGCGTCGCGCGCGGCCCCAGAGCTTCGGCGACGTGATCGGGCAGGAGCACGTCACGCAGACGCTCGTGAACGCGCTGCGGGCCGGGCGGGTCGCGCACGCGTTCGTGTTCAGCGGCATGCGCGGCGTCGGCAAGACGACCACCGCCCGGATCCTCGCGAAGGCCCTCAACTGCGAGCAGGGGCCGACCGCGGAGCCCTGCAATCGCTGCCGCAATTGCGTCGAGATCACCGAGGGACGATCGCTCGACGTCTTCGAGGTCGACGCGGCCTCCCAGACCGGCATCGACGCGGCCCGTGAACTGCTCGAGACGGTCAAGTACCAGCCGGCCGGCGCGAAGCATCGCATCTACATCATCGACGAGGCCCACGGGCTCTCGAAGCAGGCGGTCGACGCCTTCCTGAAGACGCTCGAGGAACCGCCGCCGCACGTGAAGTTCATCCTCGCGACGACCGCCGCGAACAAGCTGCCGGCAACGGTGCTCTCGCGCTGCCAGCGCTACGACTTCCGCGCGGTCGCGGCCGACGTCGTCGCCCGCGCCCTCGGCGCGATCGCCACCCGAGAGGGCGTGGAGACCGATCCCGACGCGCTGCTCGCGATCGCGCGCGAGTCGGGCGGCAGCATGCGCGACGCGACGTCCCTGCTCGACCAGGTGCTCGCGTTCTCCGGCGGCAAGCTCGACTCGGCGGCTGTCGCGGAGTCGCTCGGCCTGCCCGACCGACGTGCGCTCCGCGAGTTGTTCGCGGCGATCGCCGGCCGAGATCCGGCGGGCTCGCTCGGCGTGCTCGCGCGCGTTCACGCCCAGGGAACGGACCTGTCGCGACTTTGCGCGGACCTCCTCGAACGCCTCCGCAACCTCTCCGTGCTCGCGGTCGCCGGCCGCGGCGTCCTGGCCGACCTGCAGCCGGCCGAGATCGACGAACTCGAGGAGGCGGGGCGGGGAGTCGACCCGGCGGACCTGCAGCGCTGGTTCCGCATCGTTCTCGACACGCTCGGCGACGTCGCGCGCGCGCCCGACCCGAGGCTCGTCGTCGAGATGGCGGTCGTGCGCATGGCCTCGATGGAGCCGCTCGTCGGACTCGGAGACCTCGTCGCACGCATGGAGGCGATCGAGGGGGGAGGGGCGCCGCCGCCCGGGAGCCGCGGCGCGCCGGGCGGCGGTCCGTCGCGGTCGCCGGCCCCGGCGCCACGTTCGCCGGCACCGACGCCATCGTCGCGTGGGGCGTCGCCTGCCCCGAACCAGGTTCGCGAGGAGTCCCGGACCACGGAACCCCCGACCCGTCCGAGCGAGCGGCCGGCCGAGCCGTCGGCTCGGACCGCGTCGGATCCCGCGCCTGCCGCGTCCGCGGTGGCTCCCGCCGACCCGACGGAGGTCCCTTCGTCGGCATCGGCCGCCGACGCGGAGAAGTGGCTCCGGCTCGTCGAGTCGCTCCAGCGCGAGCGGGCGGCGAAGTTCTTCCGCCTGTCGTTCAGCCGGCTGCTCTCCCTCGACGACGAGGCCGCACGCGTCGCCGTCACGACACGCGAGGCGGTGAACGCCCTCTCCGAGCGCGAGGTGCGGGACGCGATCGAGGACGCGATCGAGCGGGCGTTCGGACGGCGGGCGAAATTCGTCCCCGTGGTCCCCGGGTCCGATGGACGCGACGGCCCCGGGGCGGCGGCGGCCCGACCCGAGCCCCGGACGCTCGACCGACAGGCGCGCGAGGACCCGGTGGTGCAGCTGAGCGTGGAACTGCTCGAGGGAACGGTCGAGGCGGTGGTGCCCCGCAAGCGCGGCTGACCCGGGGCGGAAGGAGGGGGGATGGCGAAGGGTTTCGAGATCCCGGGACTCGGCGACCTGATGGAGCAGGCGACGGCCATGCAGGAGCGGCTCGCCCGCACGCAGGCCGAGGTCGGCGACCGCACGGTCGAGGCGAAGGTGGGCGGTGGAATGGTCACGGCCCGCATGAACGGACGGCTCGAACTTCTGTCGATCTCGATCGACCCGAAGGTGACCTCCTCGGGCGACCGCGAGATGCTCGAGGAACTGGTCGTCGCGGCGGTGAACCAGGCGGTGCGACAGGCCCAGGGCATGATGGCCGAGGAGATGAAGAAGATCACCGGCGGGCTTCGCCTGCCGGGGCTCGGCTGAGTCGAGGGCCTTCGAGTGTCCTCCGAGCTCACTCCCTCGATGCAGCGCCTGGTCGAGGAGTTCAAGCGGCTTCCCGGCATCGGCGAGAAGACGGCGATCCGGCTCGCGTTCTTCGTGCTGCGGGCCGATCCCTCGTTCGCGGCCCACCTCGCGCAAGCGCTGCTCGGCGTGAAGGAGCAGAGCCGTCTCTGCTCGACCTGCTTCGGGCTCACCGAGCGCGATCCCTGCGGGATCTGCGCCGACCCGAGACGGCGCTCCGAGGAAGTCTGCGTGGTCGAGGAACCGGCCGACCTGATGGCCTTCGAGCGCGCACGCGAATACCGCGGGCGCTATCACGTGCTCGGCGGTGCGCTCGCACCGCTCGACGGCGTCGGCCCCGACCAGTTGCGTTGCGGCGAGCTCGTCGCCCGCGTGCGAGCGGGAGGAATCGACGAGGTGATCGTCGCGACCAATCCCTCTCCCGAGGGCGAGGCGACGGCGCTCTACGTCGCGAGGCTGCTGAAGCCCCTGGGCGTGCGCGTGACGCGCATCGCGCGGGGCCTGCCGATGGGAGGCGACGTCGAGTACACCGACGTCGTCACGCTCTCGAAGTCGCTCGAAGGTCGTCGCGAGATGTGATCCGGGGGCGCGGCGGGGCCCTCGTCGTCGGTCGCTCCCGTCGGTTCCCCCCGCGGGAGACCCGATCTCCGCGGTCGTACCGGGCGCAGTCCCGGCTGCCCGTTTCGCGGGCTTTTGGTTGAGGCCGTCCGGGGCGGGTGCTAGGCAGGGCGGGTCATGGCGGCCCCCTCCGGAAGCACCCCGAAGCCCGCCGGAGCCACCGCGGCCGCCCGAAGGGCCGCCGTCGGGGCGCCGGTGAAGCAGGATTACAACTTCACGACCCTGCTCCCGAAGGGCCTGAACATCGATTTCGTCGGGAAGCGCAAGTTCTTCCTCCTCCTGTCGACGCTGCTCAATCTGCTGTCGATCGGGCTCCTGCTGACCAAGGGCCTGAACCTCGGCATCGACTTCAAGGGCGGCACCGACATTCGGCTCCGTTTCGCCGAGCCGACGACGGCCGCGGCCCTTCGCGACGAACTCGCGTCCCTCGACCTGCGCGACCTGACGGTCCAGGACTTCGGCGAGCAGGGCAAGGAGTTCCTCCTCCGGTTCGAGACGGAGGAGGGGCAGGTCATG
>JAGWVP010000350.1 GCA_018970825.1 bacterium
TGCAGGCGACCCTCCAGAGCGCGACGACCGCGAGGCCGCCGGCGAACATCCGCAGCGGGAGGCGCGGCAGGAGACGCGAGCCGCGACGCTTCAGGAAATGCGTCGCCTCGATGAAGACGATGCTCGTCGCGGCGACCGCGACCGCGAAGACGTGCCAACGGAGCAGGAGGGACGGGCCGAGCGCCTCGCGCGCGACCACCGGGTAGGCCGAGTGGACGACGCCGAGCGCGCGCGTCACCAGGTCCCCCACGACCGAGGCGACGAGCGCGGGCACGAGCGCGTCGTACTCGAGCCGGCCGAGCACGACGAACTCGAGCCCGAAGACCGCGCCGGCCAACGGCGTCCCGAACACCGAACCGAACCCGCCCGCGACACCCGCCGCGAGGAGCCGACGCCGCATCGGCCCCGACAGCCCCGAGACCCGGCACAGCGCCTCGGCGAGACTCGCCCCCATCTGCACGGCCGTGCCCTCGCGACCCGCGCTGCCGCCGAAGAGATGGGTCAGCACCGTGCCGAGGAGCACCATCGGCGCCATGCGGACGGGGATCTCGGGCCCGTCGTCGTGGATCGCGTCGATCACGAGGTTGTTCCCGGCGAGAATCGACTCCCCCCAGCGCTCGTAGATCCAGCCGATCGCGAGCCCGGCGAGCGGCAGGGCCCACGCCAGCCGGGGGTCGGACTCGCGGGTCGCCGTCGCGATCTCGAGCAGGTGGAGGAAGACCGCCGAGGCGACGCCGCAGAGAACGCCCACCACGGCTCCGAGCCCGATCCAGCGCGTGAGGACCGCGACCGTGTCCGGCAGATCGACCGCGCCGAACGACCCGCGAGCGTCCCCGTTTCCCCCGGGTGTCGACATCGCCCCGTCATCCACGAGACGAGGGGGGATCCGCAAACCGATGGCGGGGCGATCCTCGCTCAGGCCGGTCGGTCGAGGGCGAGGACGAGCGCGGGAGAATCCGGGAGTCCCGCCGGCAGGTCGACCGTCAGCGTGTCTCCCTCGACCCGGAACGAGGCCGCGCGCCCGCCGTCGGCCGGCAGGCGGACCCGCCGCGGCGCGAACCCGAGTCCCGGGAGCGCGACGGAGGGGCCGGAAGGCGCGCCGAGCAGGATCGCGAACACGCGATCGCCCGATGCGCTCCGCGTGAACCGCACCGGGATTCCGTCGCCGGTCTCGCCGCCGAAGCGGGTCCAGGGGCGGGTGCCGTAGATCGCCTCGCCGTTCACCCCGAGCCAGTCGCCGAGCTCGCCGAGAATCCGCTGCTGCTCGTCGGGGATCGAGCCGTCGGCGCGCGGCCCGACGTTCAGCAGCAGGTTTCCGTTCTTCGACACCACGTCGACGAGCAGCCGCACGAACTTGCCGGGCGGGCCGTAGTCGCCCGGCTGGTCGTTGCCGTTGTAGCCGAAGCCACGCGCCATCCCGCGCACGTGTTCCCACTTGGCGTCGCGGATCGCGGGCTCGACCGTGAACTCGGAGGTGGTGAAGTCGCGGTGGATCCCGACCTTCGCGCCGTCCCAGCGATCGTTCACGACGCCGTCGGGGACGACCCCGTAGTAGTCGCGGAAGAGCGCCTCGGGTGCGCTGCCGGCGGGCGCGTCGATGTCGTTCCACAGGATCGACGGACGGTAGCGGTCGACCAGCTCGCGCCACTGCGCGTCGACGAAGGAGGCGTACTCCGGCCCGGGCGGCGTCAGCCGAAGCGCGTCGAGCACCGTCGCGAACGGCGGCGGCGCGAAGGTCCAGTCGATGCCGCCCGAGTAGTAGACGCCCATGCGCATGCAGTCGCGGCGCACCGCCTCGGACAACTCGCCCACGACGTCGCGCGGCGCGTGCCAGTCCTCGCGGCCCGCGTGCGGGACGTCGCTCGGCCAGAGCTGGTAGCCGTCGTGGTGCTTGGTCACGAGTACGACGTAACGTGCACCCGCGTCGCGGAAGAGATCCGACCAAGCGCCGGGATCCCAGGCGCCGAGCCCCTCGCCGAAGATCTTGCCGAAGCGCTCGTAGGGGAAGTCCGCGCCCCAGGTCTCGCGATGGTGGGCGAAGGTGCCGCTGCCCTCGATCGCCATCGAGTTGCGGTACCACTCCGAGTACGGGTTGGCGCGCAGGAAGCGCTCGACTCCCTGCGGCGTGAGGAAGTAGTCGGGACTCGTCGTGTCGGTGAAGATCACCTCGGGGTCGAGCGTGCGCTCCGCCCACGCGGGCACCGCGAACGGACCCCAGTGGATCATGATCCCGAGCTTCGCGTCGTCGTACCACGACGGGAGCGGTCGACTCGCGAGATCGCCCGCGAACGGGGTGCCGTCGCCGGCCGGGGCGGCCTCGCACGCGGGCCCGGCGAGCAGTCCGGGATCGGAGTCGTTGCAGGCGACGCAGAGCGCCGCGGCCACGAGGGAACGCGCGAGTCGTCGGAGCATGCCCCCCACCTACCCCGGGGGCGCGGACGAGGTCGAGACCCGACGCGACCGGGTGCCGCGAGACGTCCCGGGGGGGGGGGGCGCCGGGACCTCGACGGCCGGGTTCGCCGGGGTCGGGTCGGCCCCGACTCAGGCCGCGACGGCTCGCCGGCAGCGCTCGACGAGGGCTTCCCGGTCCGGCGGGGGCGGGATCCGGAGGGACGCGTTGCGCCGCTTGCCCCGAAGCCAGACCCGGAGTGCGCGCAGCAGGACGCGCCGGTCGCCGAACGCCTTCTCGGGCGTCTCCATCATGTTCATCATCCGCACGAACGCGCGGAACACGACCGGGTCGCAGCGGGTCGCGACCACGACCCCGTCCTCGAAGAAGCTCTTCACGAGGCGGGCGCGCCACCGCGAGGGCGCACGCCCCTCCGCCTTGCGGGTCGCGTCCCGGTCGGCGAGCAGCGAGGCGCGGAAGAAGGGCTCGATGTCCCGACGGGCGCTCGCGTCGAGCTCGCGGGCGACCGCGTCGAGGTCGTGCGGATGCCGCGCGAGGGCACGGGCGAGCATGTCGGCGTGGAGGAAGCCCTGGGCGCAGCCGCGGCCGTAGAGCGGGTTCGTGCAGTAGGCCGCGTCTCCGAGCGCGAAGAAGCCGAGCGCGACCGGGCCCGTCCCGTCGACGAAGCGGCGCAGCCGGTTCACGAGGCCGCTCATCGCCTGCACCGGTCGCCCGGGGTCGCCGATCGGCTCCGCCCGGGTGGGATCCGCCCAGGCCGCGAGGGCGGGAATCGACCGGGCCACCTCGTCGAATGCCTTCTCCTGCGCGACCACCTTCATCTCCGGGTGGGAGAGCGGCGACGCGAGCGTGATCGAGAAGGTGCGCGCGTCGGTCGGGAAGATCGCGTACTTGATCCAGTTGTAGTCGGCCGCCGCGGGATGGACGCCGGGCGCCGGCTCTTCCGCACCGGGTCGCAGGCGGTAGAAGCGGGAGTAGTAGAGGAGCGAGGAGGGCTCGCTTTCCTCGATCGGCGCCCGGGCCCCGATCCCCTCGAGCCAGCGCAGGGCGGGCGACGAACGGCCGCTCGCGTCGACGACCACGTCGGCCTCGATCGTCGAGTCGACGCCCCCGCGGGAGATCCGGACCCCGGTCACGCGAGGCGGATCGCCGGGCTCGGCGACGAGGGCGGAGACGATCGCACCCGGAACGAGCGAGACGGCGGCGCGTCCGAGCACGTGCCTGCGCAGGACCCACTCGAACGTGATACGCCTGCACCCGAGCATGACGAGGTCGTCGTCGCCGGGCTCGGGCTCGAGCCCCTGCATCGTGTGCGGGGGGACGTCGAGCATCCTGAGCTCGCGCGCACCGGCGGCGAGGAGGTCGGCGAGGAGCTCGGGCTCGCGATCGCGGAGGAAGTTGCGCAGGCGCCCGAGGAAGGCGTGCGAGTGCCGGATCTGCACCGTTCCACGGCGAGGCCAGGTCTCGAAGGCCTCGTCGGGGCTCGCGGTCTCGGGGATCTCGTCGCGCTCGACGATCGTCACCCGGTGGCCCGCGTCGGCGAGCAGCATGGCGGAGGCGAGCCCGGTGATTCCGCCGCCGACGACGACGACGTGTCGCGTCGCCGCGCCCTCTCGGGGGCCAGCGGCATCGCCGGCCCGTTCCCGCGCCACGGGACCGGGGCTC
>JAGWVP010000351.1 GCA_018970825.1 bacterium
GATCGTCGGCCAGCAGGCGACCCGCGGAGCCGACTCCGGCGCGGCGGTCGACGAGCGGATCGACCTGTTCGCCGCACGCGCGGCCGCGGGCGAGTGCGACCTGGTCGCGAAGGGCGTGGTGAACGGCGAGGCGCGCGGCTGGCGCCGCGTCGCCTCCGGCCGCTTCCGCTCCGATCGCGCCGGCGAGCGGCCGATCCCGCTCTCCGAGCTCCGGGCCGCGGGCGAGACGCCCGGTTCGCAGGTCGGCTTCCTGTGCGCGCCGCCCGGCTCCGGCCGGCGGATCGGCGTCGACCGCGACATGGACGGCGCGGCCGACCGCGACGAAGTCGACGCCGGCTCCGACCCTGCCGACGCGGGCAGTCGGCCGGGGGACGTGGTTCCCGTCGGCATGCCGACCTCCCTGCTCGAGATGGCCGACGAGAACTCATCGCTGCTCGACGTTCCGCCGACGCCCGCGCTGCGCTCGATCCGCTTCGCCGCGAGGGAGGCGACGGCGTCGTCTCCGGGAGCGATCCGCGTGCCCGCCCCGGGCTCCGCCGACGATCCTCGTCGCGCGGGCGCCACGGTGACCGTCTACGCCTCCGGGAGCAGCCCCGGCCGACGCGACCGCACGAGCCTCGTCCTGCGTCCCTCGGACTGGCGCCTGGTCGGCACCGAGGAGGCCCCGCGCGGCTACCGCTTCGTTTCGACCGATCCTTCCTTCCCGATCCGGAGCGCTCTCCTGCGCGCGGGCTCCTTCCGCTTCGAGGGCGGCGGCGCCGCGTGGGGCTACTCGCTCGACGAGCCGTCGCAGGGCCGCGTGGCGGTGAGGGTCGCGGTCGGTGCGACGCTCCGGCTCTGCGCGGACGCGGGACCGGCGCCGGCCGGAACTTCGCCGGCCCTGACCGACGGTCCGGGTTCCTTCCGCGCCGACCGGGGACAGCCGGCTCCGCCCGCCTGCCCGTCGCTCTGAGCGAACCCCCGTCGATTCGAACGCCCGCGCGCGCCCTTCGCCCGTCGCGATCGGCTGCGCCGTGCGGCGTTCGGACCCGGTGCCGATCCACCTGCGCCCCGGCGGACCGGCAGGCCGTCGATCGCTTCCGAAGCGCCCCGCGGAACGGATTCCGATCCGCGCGGATCCAACCCGCGCCCGCTTCCGGCCCCCGCGAAGATCACGCGTCCGGAGAGCACGACCGCGGGCCGGCGGGCGGCACGACCCTTGCTGTTGTGACGGGTCGACTGCGGAATCCGATCGTGGATGCGCGGTCTTCGGAGACGACTTCCCCTTCGACGGAGACGATCACGTGACCAAGCTCAACAGACTCGCAACGTTCGCGACTCTCCTCCTCACGCTCGCGGCGATCCCGGCCACGGTCGAGCATGCGACGGCGTCCACGACGCTCTCGCGCTCGATCGTCCTGCTCTCGGGAGACGTCTCGAGCATGACGATCCCGTCCGCGGGGGGAGTGCTCGGCCTCACGAACTCGAATCCGGCCGCGGTCTCGGCCGCGGTCTCGGGGGCGACCCTCTCGGTCACCGCGCTCGCGCCCGGCAACGCCGCGATCGTGGTGAAGGAAGGACGCAAGACCCGCGCGAAGCTCAAGGTCACGGTGAAGGCGCCGATGACGGTCGCACCCACGACCCTCGCGGTGCCGGTCGCCGAGTCCGTCCAGGCCAGGATCTCGAACCCCCTGGGTCCGGTCGTCGCGACGAGTGCGGACACGGCGGTCGCGACCGTCTACCTCGACGGCGAGTCCGTCGTCGTGCGCGGCCGGGCGGCCGGGGCCACCACGGTCACGGTCCGCGACAGCCGCACGACGGTCTCGGTCGCCGTGACCGTGTCGGCGCCGGGAGGCGGTTCGGGAGGCGGAGGCGGCGGTACCGTGAGCGGCACCACCGAGGGGCGGCTGCTCGCGAGCAACTGTTTCCAGTGCCACGGCACCTACGGCAGCGGCGGTTTCGACCGGATCTCCGGCAAGAGCGAGACCGAGCTGATCGAGGAACTGAACGAATTCCTCGCCGGTGGAGAGGATCCCGGCGGGATCATGGCGGCTCACCTGCAGGGCTACACGGCGGCACAGCTCCAGGCGATCGCGCGCTACCTGTCGCATCCCTGAACCTCGAACACGGAGAGAGCGGACATGAAACGTCGAAACTTCCTTGAATCCCTCGCGATCGGCGGACTCGGGCTGCTCGTCGCTCCCGGAACCCTGTGGGCCGAGGACGGCGAGGGCGGCAGCGCACTCTTCGCCGTCCCGACGAACACCGGCATCACCGGGCGCGTCGTCGTGCTCGGCGGAGGCATGGCCGGGACCACGCTCGCGAAGTACCTGCGCCTGTGGGGCGGCACCGGCGTCTCCGTCACCCTCGTGGAGAAGGAGGCCACCTACACCTCCA
This sequence comes from bacterium, assembly GCA_018970825.1. Taxonomy (GTDB): domain Bacteria; phylum Desulfobacterota; class Binatia; order UBA12015; family UBA12015; genus REEB422. The sequence goes on from JAGWVP010000351.1 coordinate 2,377, forward strand.
ACATCATGAGCAACAAGGTCCTGACGGGACAGCTCACCCTTCCCGACCTGGTCTATCGCTACGACGTCCTCGCGAACCACTACGGGGTCTCCCTCGTCCGGGGCGAGGTCGTCGGAATCGACACCGGGGCGCGCCGACTGTCCCTCGCCGACGGCTCGTCGATCGCGTGGGACCGCCTGGTCGTCGCCCCCGGGCTCGAGTTCGACCTGATGCCGGGGATGACGAGCGCCTCGCAGTACGACACGCTCGTGCCGCACGCATGGAAGGCGGGCCCGCAGACGCAGCTGCTGCGCAACCAGCTCCTCGCGCTCGCGGCCGGCACCCGCACGGGAGACGTCGTCATGACGATCCCGAAGGCGCCCTACCGCTGCCCCCCCGGGCCCTACGAGCGGGCCTGCGTGGTCGCCGACTGGCTGCGCCGCAACTCCGTGACGGGCAAGTTGATCGTGCTCGACGCGAACCCGGACATCATCGTCGAGAAGGCGAACTTCGCGGCCGCGTTCGCCGGCGGGTCGGGCTTCACGGTCGACTACCGCCCGGGTTCCACGGTGACGCGGATCGACCCCGACACGCGCACCGTCGAGTACACGGACGCGACCGGGGCCCACTCGATCGTGGCCGGCGTGCTGAACCCGATTCCGCCGCAGCGTGCACCGAAGCTGCTCGCCGACGCCGGCCTCTACGACCCGGCGGCCGGCGAGCGCTCCGCGCCGGTGAGCGTACTGAGCTACGAGTCGACGCGCGTACCGGGCGTCCACGTCGTCGGCGACGCGAGCTCGACCACCCAGCCCAAGGCCGGCCACATCGGCAACCAGCAGGGCAAGACCTGCGCCGACGCGATCCTGCGCGCGCTGCAGGGCAAGGCGCCCGACCCGGCCCCGGTCACGAACTCGGCCTGCTTCACCCCGATCACCGCGACGACCGCGACCTGGCTCTCGGCCGTGTACCAGTACTCGCCGGAGACCGGGAAGATGGCGGTGCCCTCGTTCCACAACGGGGGCACCCCGATCGCCGCGACCGGCCCGTCGGCGGGCAACTACGAGGACATGCTGGTGTGGTTCGAGACCCTCATGTCCGACACCTTCGGCTGAGGGCGCGGGCCGGGACGCCGCGACCGATCACGATCCGCCGGGCGGACCTCCGGGGCGGGGCGGCGGAAGGGGCCTTGCATCCCCGATCGCCAGGTCTCGAAGGCAGGCACGCGTCCCCTCCTCCAACCGGAGCGTGAGCGAAGTTCCTCCGCCGGCCACCCAGGTGTGAGACTGCAGCTGGCCGGGTGAAAGATGGATCCGGCCACCCGGCGCCCCGTCGATCGAGGCGGAGATGCCGACCGGCTCGAAGGCCTCCCCTCGGATCCGGAGGAAGAGAGGCCCCCGATGTCTCGGGACCGGGACGCGCAACGCCGGGTGCGCCGGGTCGAGACAGGATTCGACGCGACGAACCGGCCCCTCGACGCGGGCCCGGAACGGGTCGAGGGTGTCGTTCAGGAGGAAAAGGTCCGCAGAGCCGTCGGAAATGCGCCCGGCCGCCGACGTTCCCGCGAACAGGTGCGAGACCCGGATGGGCGTCGAAGCATTGAAGGAGAGGATGAGGCCGATGGGGCCTTCCAACGGATGATCGAGAACGGCGGTTCCCTCCGGGAGCGCTTCGATGCTCGCGATGATCGCGGGAATCCGGTCGGGCCAGGCAACCCGA
>JAGWVP010000352.1 GCA_018970825.1 bacterium
TCCTCGGCGAGTTCGCGGGCGACCCGGGTGGCCTCGACGCGCTTCATGTTCGAGGCGACGTCGCCGAGCGACTGGCCCACGTCGAGCGTGACCTCGGAGACGCGCTGGCGGTAGAGGGCCTCGGCGCGGGCGCGCTGCACGCGGCTGCGCTGGGACTGCGCGACCGCCGCGGCGTTGCCGATCGGGATCTCGAGGCGGACGCCGCCTCCGTAGGAGTAGAAGTTGTTGGACAGCAGCCGTCCGAGCGCGTCGCCGTAGGTCCCGCCGTAGATGCTGCGGAAATTGAGCGGATCGGTCGCGCGGGTCGGGTCGCCCGACAGCGAGTTCACCCCGTAGGAACCGAAGGCGTCGAGCTTCGGCATGAGCTGGTTGTCCGCGAGGGCGACGTTCATCTCGTTCGCCTCGACGTTCAGGCGGGCCGCCCGGATCTCGCTGCGTTCGGCCACCGCGGAGCGCAGGATGCGGTCGGCGTCGAAGCGAACGCCCTCGGTCGAGGGCCGCTCGACCGGCTCGATCGGTCTCGGCAGCCACTCGTTGAAGCCCGGCAGGTAGACGAGCTGCTGCAAGACGCGGCTCGCCTGGAACAGCGCGTTCTCGGCGACGATCACCTCCGCGTCGCGGCGGGCCGCCTCGGCCTCGCTCTCCTTCACCGCGACCGGCGGCAGGACCCCGACCTCGACGCGGGTGCGGTTGTCGCTCACCGTCTGCTTCGCGAGATCGAGAGCGTCCCGCTTCACCTCGAGCTGGTCGTTCGCGAGCACGACGCGCCAGTACGCCGTCACGACCCGGGTGATGAAGTTCGCGACCGCGGCCTTGTAGTCCTCGACCGCCGCGTCGGTCGCGGTCTCGGCGAGCGAGATCCGCATCCGCGTGAAGTAGAGGCCGAACCCGCGCAGCAGCGGCTGGTTCAGGGTGATGGTGGGCTCGGGCCGGTACTGCGGCACGAGGCCCTGGAAGTCGGAGTTCGTGATGAAGCGGTTGTTCAGGAAGTCGACCCGGACGGTCGCGCCGGTCGCGAGGTTCTTTCTCGCGAAGAAGTTCCAGTTGAAGTTCGAGATGCTGAGGCTCTCGGCGCCCGCCAGCGCGTTGGTCGCCGGCGTGACGCGCTTGTCGTAGTTGGTCTCCGCGCCCGTGACCGGGTCGAAGAACGACTCGGCCTCGAGGATGTTCGTCTCCTGCACGATCGGCAGAAGCGACTGGGCGATCAGCTCCGGGTTGTTCTGGAGCGCCGCGGCGATCGCCTCGCGCAGCGTGAGGCGCGCCGGAGCCTGGCCGATCGGGGGCATGTCGGGCAGCGGCGGCGGACCCGCGGGTGGCGAGAACTGGCCGCGCCACGCCTTGCCCCAGGTCGGGACCGCGGGCTTCGTCCAGTGCGGGCCGGCGTTCATGCCCGGGCCCGTGACCGGGCCCGCGAACGCGGCCGACGAGCGGACCGGCGCGCGGCCGGCCGCACCGCTCAGGATCGACTTGCGGACGCGGTCGTCGATCGGGGCGTCCGGGCGCTCGGCGGGATAGGGCAGCGGGTCCTTCCACCCCGGCGGCGGGGCGCCCGGGTCGCCGGGGTCGGCGCCCCCCGAGCCTTCGGGGATCGCGGCGGCGGGCCTGCGGACGGGTCGCCCGGCGAGAGCGCGGGTGTCGCGCGAACCGACCGGGATCTCGTCGGTCGCGAGGGGGGCGGGCGCCGCACCGCCTCCGTCGAGCGAGGTCTGGGCCACGGCCGGGACGACGAACGAAATGGCGATGGCGAGAGCCGCCGCGGCGGCGCGCGCCGCGCGCCGCAGGCGAGCGAAGCCGGCACTCACAGCGTTCCGGGTAGCGGCGTCCGCCGGGGTTGTCAAAGCGATTCCGCGGACCTGCGCGCCTCGCCGGGACGGCGCGGCGCGACCGCGGGCGCGTGCGGTCCCCCACCCGTTTGCGAACCGTCGCCCCACAGGTACGTTCCCGTTCGTCATGGCCTTTCGTCCGCTCAAGAACTACCTCCTCGCTCCCGGTCCCACCGCCGTCCCCGCCGAGGTGCTCCTGCGCATCGCGGCCCCGACGATCCACCACCGGACGCCGCAGTTCGAGCAGATCGTCGCCGGGGTCCGGGAGCAGTTGAAACAGGTCTTCCAGACCGCCGGCGACGTGCTGGTGCTCGCCGCTTCGGGCACCGGCGCGATGGAAGCCGGAATCGTGAACACGCTCTCGCCGGGAGACCCGGTGCTGTGCGTGAACGGCGGCAAGTTCGGCGAGCGCTGGATGAAGATGGCGCGGACCTACGGCCTCGACGTCGAGGAGCTCCCCGTCGAGTGGGGCCGCGCCGTCGACCCGGAGGCGATCCGGGCGGCGCTCGACCGCAAGCCCTCGACCCGCGCGGTCCTCGTGCAGGCGAGCGAGACGTCGACGACGGTCCTGCACCCGGTACGGGAGATCGCCGAGATCACCCGGGGGCGCGACACGCTGCTCATGGTCGACGGCATCACCGCGGTCGGCGTGACCGACGTGCCGATGGACCGGTGGGGCATCGACGTGCTCGTCTCCGGTTCCCAGAAGGCGTTCATGCTGCCTCCGGGCCTCGCGTTCATCGCGCTCTCCGACCGCGCCTGGGCCGCGGCCGAGACGGCGAAACTGCCGCGCTTCTACCTCGACCTCCGCCGCGAGCGGACGAATCTCCACCAGAACACGACCGCCTACACGCCCGCGATCAACCTGGTCTACGGGCTCGCCCAGGCGCTCGGCGCGATGCTGGAGGAGGGGCTCCCCGCGATCTTCGCGCGCTGCGACCGGCTGATGCGGGCGACCCGCGCGGGCGCCCAGGCGATGGGTCTCCGGCTCGTGGCGCCCGACGCGCCGAGCCCGGCCGTGACCGGGGTCTTCGTCCCCGACGGCGTCGACGGCGGCAAGCTTCAGAAGTACCTGCGCAACACCCTCGGCGTCGAGGTCGCGGGCGGGCAGGACCAGTTCAAGGGCCGCGTGCTGCGCATCGCGCACCTCGGCTACACGGGCGAGTTCGACACGATCGTGATGCTCTCGGCGCTCGAGATGGCGCTCTCGCGGTTCGGCGTCGACGTCGAGTTCGGTCGCGGCACGGCCGCGGCGCAGAAGATCATCGCCGAGGCCCTCCCGGCCGCGGCGAAGTCCTGAGCCCGGGAAGCGGGAGGTTCACGATGGCCCATCGCGTCCTGGTGTCGGAGGCGCTCGCCCCGGAGGGCACGTCGATCCTGCGTGCCGCCGACGGCATCGAGGTCGACGAGCGCGGAGTGCTGAAGAAGGAGGAGATCCTCCCGATCATCGGCGATTACGACGCGCTCATCGTCCGCAGCGGAACGAAGGTGACCGAGGAGGTCATCGCCGCGGGCAAGCGCCTCAAGGTGATCGGGCGCGCCGGCATCGGGGTCGACAACATCGACGTCCCGGCCGCCACCCGCCGCGGCATCGTCGTCATGAACACGCCGGGCGGCAACAACGTGACGACCGCCGAACTCGCGATCTCGATGCTGCTCGCCTCGGCCCGGCACATCCCGCAGGCGAACGCGTCGCTGCGCGCGGGCAAGTGGGAGCGGTCGAAGTTCGTCGGCAGCGAGGTCATGGGCAAGACGCTCGGCGTCGTCGGGCTCGGCAACATCGGCCGGGTCGTCGCCGACCGCGCGACCGGGTTGCACATGAAGGTGGTCGCCTACGACCCGTTCGTGACCGAGCAGACGAAGCCGATCGCCGTCGACCTCGTGAGCCTCGACGAACTCTACGCGCGGTCGGACTTCATCACGATCCACGTGCCGCTCCTGCCCGAGACGAAGAACCTGATCGACGCGGCCGCCCTCGCGAAGACGAAGCCCGGCGTGCGCATCGTCAACTGCGCGCGCGGCGGCATCGTCGACGAGAAGGCGCTCGCCGACGCGATCCGCGCCGGCCACGTCGCCGGCGCCGCGCTCGACGTGTTCGCCTCGGAGCCGCCCGCGGCCGACGACCCGCTCGTCGCGCTGCCGCAGGTGGTGGCGACCCCCCACCTCGGCGCCTCGACCGACGAGGCGCAGGTGAACGTCGCGGTCGCGATCGCGGAGCAGGTCGTCGCCTTCCTCTCCCGCGGGGCGA
>JAGWVP010000353.1 GCA_018970825.1 bacterium
ACCGCGAGACCGGCGAGCATCTGGACGGCCCGGGTGCCGCGGATCAGGTTGATGATCGCGTAGATCAGGACGGCGACGATCAGGATGTCGGCGACGTCGGCGATCCTCACCTGCTCGAAGACGCCCACGTCATCCGTGGTGCAGGAACCGGCCCCCGATCGCAACCCCCGACGGGGCGGCGTGCTCGCGTCAGGCCGGAGCGCCGGCGAGCGCGGCCGCGGGGTTCGCGGCCATGAGAGCGTCGATCTCGGAGCTGTCGAGGACTTCCCGGTCGAGCAGCGCCTGTGCGACCGCGTGGAGCGCCGCGAGATTCGAGGAGAGCAGGTCGCGGGCTCGCTGGTACCCCTCGGTCACGAAACGGCGGATCTCCGCGTCGATCTCCGAGGCCGTGCGCTCGGACACGCCTTGCGCCTGGTGGAAGTCCCTTCCGAGAAAGGGGTTCTCCTCCTTCGCGCCGAAGGTCATCGGGCCGAGACGCTCGCTCATGCCCCACTCGCAGACCATCTTCCGCGCGAGGTCGGTCGCGCGCTCGATGTCGTTGCCCGCGCCCGTCGTCGTGTGGCCGAGCACGAGCTCCTCGGCCGCGCGACCGCCGAAGAAGATCGCGAGGTTGTTCTCCAGCATGTCGCGGCTCGCCGTGTGGCGATCGTCGACCGGGACCTGCTGGGTGAGGCCGAGCGCCATGCCGCGCGGGATGATCGTCACCTTGTGGACCGGATCGGCGCCCGGGATGAGCTTCGCGACGAGGGCGTGACCCGCCTCGTGATAGGCGGTGTTCCGCTTCTCCTCGTCGCTGATGATCATCGATCGGCGCTCGGAGCCCATCATGACCTTGTCCTTGGCCAGTTCGAGGTCGCGCTGGTCGACACGGTCCTTGTTCGCCCGGGCCGCGAGCAGCGCAGCCTCGTTCACCAGGTTCTCGAGGTCGGCGCCGGAGAATCCCGGCGTCGAGCGCGCGAGCAGTGCCACGTCGACGTCCTCGTCGAGGGGGACGCGCCGGGTGTGGACGCGGATGATGCCCTCGCGTCCCTTCACGTCCGGCCGTGGCACGACCACGCGACGGTCGAAGCGGCCGGGCCGCAGGAGCGCGGGGTCGAGGACGTCGGGGCGGTTCGTCGCGGCGATCAGGATCACGCCGTCGTTCGACTCGAAGCCGTCCATCTCGACGAGCAGCTGGTTCAGGGTCTGCTCGCGCTCGTCGTGGCCGCCGCCGAGACCGGCCCCGCGGTGACGACCGACCGCGTCGATCTCGTCGATGAAGATGATGCAGGGGGCGTTCTTCTTGCCCTGGACGAAGAGGTCGCGGACGCGGGACGCGCCGACGCCGACGAACATCTCGACGAAATCCGAGCCCGAGATCGAGAAGAACGGAACGCCCGCCTCGCCGGCGATCGCGCGCGCGAGAAGCGTCTTGCCCGTGCCCGGCGAGCCCACGAGGAGAACGCCCTTGGGAATCCGCCCGCCCAACTTCGTGAACTTCTTCGGGTCCTTCAGGAAGGCGATGATCTCCTCGAGTTCCTCCTTCGCCTCCTGCACTCCCGCCACGTCGGCGAACGTGTTCTTCTGCTGTGCCTCGGTGAGAAGCTTCGCCCGGCTCTTGCCGAACGACATCGCCTTGCCGCCGCCCACCTGCATCTGTCGCATGAAGAAGACCCAGACGCCGATCAGGAGCAGCATCGGCATCCACTGCACGAGCAGGATCACGTACCAGGGATCGCCCTCCTCGGGCTTGGCCTGGATCTTCACGCCCTTCTCGCGCAGCCTCTGCACGAGCTCGGTGTCGCCGGGCTCGTAGGTTCGGAAGCGGTCGCCGTTCTGGAATTTCCCCCGGATCACGTGGCCCTGGATCATGACCTCGGAGATTTCGCCGCGCTCGAGCGCCTCGGAGAACTCGCTGTAGTCGCGCTCCGGCTCGCGGGGCTCCTGCTTGTTCACCACCTGGAAGAGGAGCAGGAACAACAAGCCGAGGACGAGCCACAGCGCGAGGTTCCGCGAGAACTGGTTCAGGCCTGATCGCTGCAAGGAGGACACCCGTGGGGAAACCGAACCTCTTCGAGGTACCACGGGCCCCCGGGACCGGCAATCGAGCAAGCGGCCCGCCGGCGCGACGGGACCCTCCCCGACCTCCGTCAGGCGGGATGGGCCGCGAGCCGCAGGTCGCCGCGAGAGCGACGCCCCCCCCGGACCGCCGCGGCGACGCCCGGCACCCACAGCACGAGGTCGTCCGCGTCGACGACGAGGGGCACTTCCGACCGCTCCCGGCGCGGGACCTTCGCGTCGACGAGCAGGTCCGAGATCTTGCGCCCGCCACGGGAGAGCCGCACGCGGTCCCCCGGCCGGGGTGGGCGGACCCGGAGCGGAAACCTCGCCTGCGAGGCGTCGACGACCGTCTCGAGGGGACCGGGGACGCCCGCGGGCCGATCGCCCTGCCCGTCGAGCCGTTCCGACTCGATCCACCAACGCTCGCCGGCGCGCACGCGGCCGGGCACCGGGAGATCGATCGCCGCCCACGGAAGCGGCTCCACCGCCGCGCCCGTCACGAGGAGCAGGTCGCCGTAGCGCCGCTCGACGCGGGCGCCGCCGGCGAGATCGACCCGGCTGGAGGGCCGTCCGGAGCGTGCACAGGCGACCACCGCCGAGACCTGCGCCCGCGTCGGGCGGACTCCGCGCCGAACGAGCCACGAGTGCACGATGCGGCCCGGCGACTCGCCGAGCGACGCGAGCCCGATCGGCAGCAGCCCGGGGTCCGGAAGCGCGTCGAGCATCGCCGCGACCCCGATCTCGGCGAGAGCCGACTCGACGCGGAGTTCCTCCGCGAGGCGCGCGAGGCGAGCGGTCGCGTCGACGCCGAGGGCGCGCGAGAGCGCGGGCAGCACGTCGTGTCGGACGCGGCTGCGGAACCTCGTCCGGTCGTCGTTCGTCGCGTCGTCCACGGCGACGACGCCCCGCGCAAGCGCCTGCCTCCGCAACTCGTCGCGCGAGACCTCGAGGAGCGGGCGCACGACCCCGTCGGCCCGACGCGCCGACATCGCACCGAGCGCGCGCGCCCCGGCCCCGCGGGCGAGGCGCATCACGACGGTCTCCGCCTGGTCGTCGCGCGTGTGGGCGACGCAGACCGGTCCGACGAGTGCGCGGGACACCTCGGCGAGAAATCCGTAGCGGCAGGCGCGGGCCTCGGCCTCGAGGTTCCCGCCGTCGCCGAGCGGGGTGCCGGGCTCCCCGACGACGCAGGGGACCCCGGTCGCGCGTGCGAAGGCCGACGCGAAGAGCGCGTCGCGGTCGCTCGCCGCGGCGCGCAGGCGGTGGTTCAGGTGCGCCGCCACCACCCGACCGGTCCCGGGGCTTCCGGCGCGGGAGGCGACGACCAGCGAGAGGAGCGCCGTCGAGTCCCGGCCGCCCGAGAGCGCCACCACGACCGGGGAAGCCGGGTCGACGCCGCAGGCACGCTCGAGGGACCTCCCGACCCGCCTTTCGAGCGCAGCCGCGAAGCGGAACTCGCGCGCGGGGGTGGAAGAGGTGGCGGCGGGAAGACTCGAACTTCCGACGCGGGGATTATGAGACCCCTGCTCTACCACCTGAGCTACGCCGCCGATCCGTGAACGACGCGGAGACCTAGCAACGGACTTCCGGGTTGTCGATGGCGGCTGCGTGTCGTCGGCAGCCCCTCGGGCCCGGCTCAAGCCGCGAGTCCCTCGAGCCTCCGGCCGACGTCGGTCGTCCTCGCGCGGCGCTCGCCCCGCCGGACCTGGTGCAGGCGTCCCTCGGTCAGGTCGAGACAACTCAGGTGCCCGCCGTAGACGCACCCGGTATCGAGCCCGACCTTGCGCGGCACGTCGAACAGCGGCTCGCCCCGGTAGGGGGTGTGGCCGAAGACGACGAGCCAGGGGACACCCGGGTCTTCGAGCAGGAACTCCTCGCGAATCCAGAGCAGGTCGTCGGGCACCTGCTCCGAGAGCGGGACCCCGGGCCGGATGCCCGCGTGCACGAAGAGCGCGCCTCCCTCGGAGAAGTGCAGCACGAGCTCGTCCCGGAGAAAGCGGAGTTCGTCCCGCACG
>JAGWVP010000354.1 GCA_018970825.1 bacterium
AAATGCGCTCGGCCGAATCCGGGGCGAGTCCGAGGAACTCGGGGTTGGCGAGGTGGTCGTAGACCACGACCTCGGCGCGGGCGAGACACTCCCTGCCCCGCAGGGTGAGGCAGCCGGGATCGCCGGGGCCTGCGCCCACGAGGTAGACGATCCCTTCCACGCGGCGTCCCTACCGCCGGGTCGTTGGCGAGGCAACCGAAACGGTCTGCGAGGACCGCATCCGCGAACCCGCTCCGCTGCGGCAAGGCGTGCGCGGAGCGGGCGGTCCCTCCGCCCTTGGCCCGCGCACGCGCGGCGGTTAGGCTCCGCTGCGTGCGCGCCGCCCCGATCCGCCCCGTCGAAGCCGTCGCGGCCACGTCCGTCGGGATCGCCGTCCTGCTTGCGCTCGTCGGGCCGGCGACCGCCGCCTTCGCCGCGGCGCGCGGGGCCGGGCGCAAGGCGACGGCGGTGCGGGTGACCGGCGCTTCGGTCGAAATCCGCGGCGAGGTCGTCGACCTCGACTGCTACCTGCGCGACGGGAGCCGTGGGGCCGGCCACAAGAGCTGCGCCACGGCCTGCGTCGCACACGGCGGCAGCCTCGCCATCCTCGAGGACGACAGCGGACGCCTGTTTCCGCTCGCCGGCGACAAGGTCGCGAGCGACCCGAGCAAGCCGGTGCGCGAACTCGTCGCGCGTCACGTGCTCGTCCGGGGGCGCCTCTGGGAGCGCAACCGCGGCCGGGTGCTGGTCGTCGACCAGGTCGAAGCGCTCGACGCGGCGCCCTGACCGCGCCCCGAGCGCGATCCGAAGCGGGAGCAAGCGCCCTCAGACGCTGCCGACCTCGCGCTCCGCTTCCTCGAGGATCGCGCGCGCGCCCCGGTCGAGCAGCGCCCGGGCGAGCCGGGCGCCGGCCTCGCGCGCGCCCCCCGGCCCGGCGTCCACCGCGTCGCGCAGCACCGCCCGACCGTCGAGGCTCGCGACCAGGCCGTCGAGGCGAAGCCCGCCGTCGGGGGCGACGCGCGCATGCGCCGCGACCGGCACCTGGCAACTCGCACCGAGTTCGCGCAGGAAGGCGCGCTCGGCCTCGCAGGCGCCGAGCGCCGCGGGGTCGTGGAGCGGTGCGAGCAGCGTCGCGGTCCGCTCGTCGCCGGCCCGCACCTCGAGCGCGAGCGCGCCCTGCCCCGGCGCCGGGAGGAAGCGCTCCGGGTCGAGGGGCATCGCCCCGACGTCGAGCGAGAGGCGCCTCAACCCGGCGGAGGCGAGCACGATCGCGTCGAAGTCCCCGTCGCGGAGCTTGCGCAGTCGTGTGTCGACGTTGCCCCTCATCGCCACCACCTCGAGATCGGGGCGCAGCGAGCGGAGCAGCGCGCGGCGCCGGAGGCTGCCGGTGCCCACGCGCGCACCGCGCGGCAGCGAGTCGAGCGGGTCGCCCCGGAGCGTGCCGCGCGCCACGATCACGTCGCGAACGTCCTCGCGCACGGGCACCGCCGCGATCGCGAAGCCCGGCGGCAGGTCGGCGGGGACGTCCTTCATCGAGTGGACGGCGAAGTCGACCTCGCCCGCGGCGAGCGCCTCCTCGATCTCCTTCAGGAAGAGCCCCTTGCCCCCGACCTTCGCGAGCGAGACGTCGACGAGCTTGTCGCCCGAGGTCCGGATGACGACGCTCTCGACCGGTACGCCGGTCGCCTCGACCCGTCGCGCGATCGCCCCGGACTGCGCGAGCGCGAGCGCGCTGCCGCGGGTTCCGAGCCGCAGTCGCGCCGCGCCCGATCCCGCCGGGCGCGGATCACTCACCCCGGTCGTCCCCGTCGGGCCGGGCGGGCGGGTCGTCCGACCCCGCGTCCTGCGGCTCGAGCGCGAACAGCCGGTGCACCATTGCGGCGATCTCCGCCGCCGATTCGGCATCGGACTCGTTGGCGAGCGCCTTCAGCATCGCCGTCGGAGCGTGCAGGATCTTGTTCACGATCGCCGTGGTCATCGCCTCGAGCGCACGCCGCTCGCCCGGCTCGAGCCGCTGCAGGGCCGAGAGGGCGCGCTCGAGCTCGGCGCGACGGATCTCGTCGAGGCGACCGCGCAGCGCGACGATCGTCGGGGTGACGTCGCGCACCGAGAGGCTTCGCCAGAAGCGCTCGACCTCGTCCTCGACGATCTCCTCGGCGCGGATCGCCTCCCGCTCCCGCTCGGCGCGGTGCTCGTCGGCCACCCGCGAGAGGTCGTCGATGTTGTACAGGTAGACGTTGTCGAGGTCGTTGATCGCCGGGTCGAAGTTGCGCGGCACGCCGAGGTCGATCAGGAACATCGGCTTGCGGCGCCGGGCCCGCATGACCTCGGCCATCTGGGTGGGCCCGAGGATCGGCCCGCTCGTCGCGACCGAACCGAGCACGACGTCGGCGAGGTGGAGATACTGGGTGTAGCGCTCGAACGGCACGGGCGTCCCGCCGAACTCCCTCGCCATCTCGACCGCGCGGTCGAACGAGCGGTTCGTCACGATGACGCTCGCGATGCCGTGCGCCTGGAGGTGACGGGCCGCGAGGACGCTCATCTTTCCGGCCCCGACGATCATCGCCGTCTTGTCGCGCAGGTCGTCGAAGATGCGCTGGGCGAGGTCGACCGCGGCCGAGCTCACGGAGACCGCCTTGCTCGCGATGCCGGTCTCGGTGCGGACGCGCTTGGCGACGCGGAAGGCCCGCTCGAAGCACGGCTGGATGCGCGTGGAGGCGATGCCGTCGTCGAGGGCGAACCGGTACTGCTCCTTCAGCTGGCCCAGGATCTGCGGCTCGCCGACCATCATCGAGTCGAGGCTCGAGGCGACGCGGAACAGGTGGCGGAGCGCGGCTCGCCCGCGGTGCGCGTAGCGGTGCTGGTCGAGGAGCGCGGGAGGCACCGAGTGCTCGCGCCCGAGGAACTCGACCACCGGCCCGACCGGGTCGACGTCCGGGCGCACCATCGCGAACACCTCGACCCGGTTGCAAGTCGAGAGCACGACGGCCTCGACGAGCCCCGGGCTGCTCGCGACGAGCCTGCGTGCCGCCGGGGCGAGCCCGTCGGCCGAGAAGGCCATCCGCTCGCGAAGCGCGACCGGAGCGGTGTGGTGACTGATTCCGACCACCCAGAACTCGAGGTCCGGCCCGGAGACGGCGCCCGGGCGGAGCCGGGTGACCTTGGACTGCGGCTTCGCGTTCATCCGAAGCTCACCGCGTGGCGCCCCGGCGAGAACACGTTCACGCCGATGAAGGAGACGAGGAGCACGAGGAAGCCGGCGATCGTGAGGCGCGCCGCCTGCCGCCCGCCCCACCCGACCGTGACGCGGCCGTGCAGGAGCCCCGCGTAGAGCATCCAGATGACCGCCGTCCACATCGTCCGGGGCTCCCAGGACCAGAGCCGCCCGAACGAGAGCTCGGCCCACAGGACGCCCGAGAGGATGCTCAAGGTCAGCATGACGAAGCCCCAGGTGAGGCAGCGGTAGTTGGCCTGGTCGAGCGTCTCGAGCGACGGCAGGCCGCGCATCCGCGGATCGACGCTGTGCGCCTTCAGTTTCCTCTCCTGCCAGAGGTAGATCAAGGAGACGAGGCAGGCGAAGGCGAAGGCCGCGTTGCCGAGGAACGCGAGCCCGACGTGCACCGGGAGCCACGGGCTGCGGAGCCCCGGGGGAAGGTCGCGGACGCCGCCGTGGTCGACCAGCGCCATGAGCGCACCCACGAAGGCGATCGTCGCGACGATCGCGCCGAGCACCGCGAGCCGGTACCGGCGGGCGACCGCGAGGTAGATCCCGGCGACGAGCCAGGTGAGGAAGGCGACCTGCTCGGCGAAGCTGCCCACCGCGAAACTGCCCACCTCGCCCGACCGCATCAGGATCGCGCCCGCCTGCAGGACGAAGCCCGCTCCGAGCGACCAGGAGGCGAGCTTGCGCGTCGTGCTCCCCGGCTGGGCGAGGTCGATCCCGCCGGCGAGGATCGCACACAGGTAGGCGAGCAGGCTCGCGTGGAGCAGGTTGCTCTCGTTCATCGCGATCCCTGGTCCGCCCGCGAGCCTGCGGCCTCGGCCTGTTCGCGGCGCGGCACGCATGCGAA
>JAGWVP010000355.1 GCA_018970825.1 bacterium
ACGTAGTAGTTCCCGCCGTCGCCGGAGTTGGCGATCGTGCTGTTCTCGCCGACCGCGACGAAGGCGCCGAAGCCGTAGTCGACCGAGTACAGGTTCGGGTTCACCTCGACGTTGCCGCCGCAGCCGTAGCCGTTGCAGCCGTCGCCGCCGCAGGAGGCGAGCGAGAGGGAGACGGCCACGGCCGCGCACAGGGCGACCAGGCGCTTTCCGAGCGGGCTCGCGAGCCCACGGCGGGCGAGTCGAAGGGCATTCGTCATCGATCCATTCCTCGGTTCGAGAGTCCGGCTTTCCGGCCGGGGCGGTGGTTCGACGGCAGCGTGTTCGGGAGCGCAGGGTGGGTCAGGAGGTTCGCTCGACCAGCTCCCAGGCGGCGTCCGCGATCGCACCGGCCATCTGGCCGACCGCCGCGGCGTTCTCGGAGCTGGCGTTGCCCTGCAGCGCGCGCATGGCGATCCCCTGCACGATCGCGGCCATGCGGAAGAGCGAGAAGACGACGTAGAACTCGATCCGGGGGATCCCCGGGCGGCCGGTCGCCTCGCAGTACCAGCGCACCATCTCGTCCGCCGTCGGGATCCCCTTTGCGTCGGGGTCGTCGATCGCGAGCCGCTGCGGGAAGCCCTCGGGCATGAATTGCGGCATGACGACGTAGCCGACGTCGGCGAAGGGATGGCCGAGCGTCGAGAGTTCCCAGTCGAGAACCGCGACGACGCGCGGCTCGGTCGGGTGCACGATCATGTTCTCGAGGCGGAAGTCGCCGTGCGCGATGCGCGTCTCGTCGCCCGGCGGGACGTTGCGCGGCAGCCACTCGATGAGCCGGTCGAACGACGGGATCTCGCCCGTCTTCGACGCCTCGTACTGCTTCGTCCAGCGCCCGATCTGGCGCTCGAAGTAGTTGCCGGGCTTGCCGTAGTCGCCGAGCCCGACCGCCCCGGGATCGACCGCGTGGAGGCGTGCGAGCGTCTCGATCATCGCGCGGTAGATCGCGGTGCGCTCCGCCGGCGGCACGCCGGGAAGCAGCGGGTTGCGCAGGATGCGACCCGGCACCCAGTCCATCAGGTAGAAGGCCTGGCCGATGACCGCCTCGTCCTCGCACAGCCCGCGGGTGTGCGGCACCGGGAACCCGGTCTTGCCGAGCGCGGTGATGACCCGGTACTCGCGGTCGACCGCGTGCGCCGACGGCAGGAGCTTGCCCGGCGGCTTCTTGCGCAGGACGTAACGGCGGTCGCCCGCCTCGACGAGGAAGGTCGGGTTCGACTGCCCGCCCGCGAACTGGCGGACGGCGATCGGCCCCCGGTGACCGGGGATCGTCTTCGCCATCCACGCGTCGAGGCGGTTCTCGTCGAAGCGGTGGCGGTCGGTGACCGCCTGCACGTCCGCCGGCTGCTCTGCGCTCATCGACCCGCTTCTACCGTCCGTCGCGGTCGCCGGAAAGGGGCGATTCGACGACCCGCGCCGCGCCCGGCGGCCGATGCGACTCGGGGCGATCGCCCGGGGAGGCGGACCTCGCTCCGATTGCCCGGGCGGGGGCCCCGCGTATAGGTCCTCCATGGCCCTCATCGGAATCCGCTTCGACCTGAGACGCCCTCCCTTCGCCAAGGTCTCGCACGCCGAGCAGTACCGCGCCTGCATCGACATGTGCGGCTGGGCCGACGAGCAGGGGCTCGACATCGCCGTGCTCTCCGAGCACCACGGCGTGGAAGACGGGTTCATGTCGGCCCCGCTCGCGATCGCCGCCGCGATCGCCGGCCGCACGAAGTCGATCCAGATCAACGTCGCGGCGGTCCTGATCCCGCTCCACGACCCGGTGCGCTTCGCCGAGGAGGCCGCCGCCGTCTCGCTGCTCTCGGGCGGCCGCTTCAGCTTCGTCGCGGGCCTCGGCTACCGCCACGAGGAGTTCGAGATGGCGGGCGTCGAGCGCAAGCGCCGCGGCTCGATCCTCGAGGAGTCGATCGACGTCATCCGCAAGTCGTGGACCGGCGAGCCCTTCGAGTGGCGCGGGCGCACGGTGCGGGCGACGCCACCGCCCGCGTTCCCGCCGATGATGATGCTCGGCGGCTCGACCGAGAAGGCCGCGCGTCGCGCCGCCAAGCTCCGGATGGGCTTCTTCCCCGCCGTCGGCGATCCGCGTCTCGCCGAGATCTACGAGGAGGAGTGCAAGCATCTCGGCTTCACGGGCGGCTTCGTCAGCATGCCGGGCGGACCGGGCTTCGTGCACGTGACCGAGGATCCCGAGCGCGACTGGGAGGTCATCGGCCCGCATGCGCTGTGGGACGCGGAGACCTACGCCTCGTGGCAGCCGGCCGGGCAGCGCTCGGAGGTGAGCGTGCACGCGACCACGCTCGACGACCTGAAGAAGAGCGGCGTGTTCGCGGTCGTCACCCCGGACGAGTGCGTCGAGATGGTCCGCCAGCAGGGGCGGCTCATCCTGCACCCTCTCATGGGCGGCCTCGACCCGGAGTTCTCCTGGAAGGGGCTGCGCCTGTTCCAGGAGAAGGTGCTCCCGCGCATTCGCCAGCTCTGATCCGGCGCCCCTCGTCGCCGGCCGGCGCGCGGACGATTCCTCAGGGATTCAGCAGCGAGCGCTTCCACCCGCTCCGCGACCGCACGAACGAGTCGCGCTCGTGCAGTCGGTGCGGGCGCTCGCGCCAGAACTCGATCGCGTCGGGCACGATCCGGAAGCCGGTCCAGTTCGCAGGCCGCGGGATCTCGCCGTCGCCGACGTCGCGCACGAGTTTCCGCCACCGGGCGATGAGGTCCGCCCTCGAGCGCAGCGGCCGGCTCTGCCGGGACACGCTGCCGGCGAACCGGCTCTCGCGCGGACGCGTCGCCCAGTAGGCGTCGGCCTCCGCGTCGGAGACCCGCTCGATCCGGCCCTCGACGCGCACCTGACGGGCGATCGGCTGCCAGTAGAGGGCGAGCGAGGCGCGCGGGTTCGCGGCGATCTCCCCGCCCTTGCGACTGTCGGCGTTCGTGTAGAAGACGAAGCCGCGATCGTCGACGCCCTTCAGGAGCACGAAGCGGACCGACGGACGCCCGCGGCGGTCCGCGGTGGCGAGCGCCATCGCCTCGGGGGCGGCGACCCCGGCCCGCCGCGCGGCGGCGAACCAGGAACGGAAGAGCCGGATCGGGTCGACGGACTTCATGGGAGGATCGTGGACCGAATCGGGAGGCGGGGAAAGACGGGGCCGGAACCCGGGGGCGGCCGGACGGGCCGGTTCGGCCGGCGCGGCCGGCCGCTGCCGTTTCGGGGATTGACATCGCGTGCGCCGGCCGTGGTAGGCCGACCCATGCGAAACGCCCTCGCCCCGGCCCTCGTCCTCCTGCTTCCCCTGCTCGCGTCGAACGCGCACGCGGCGATCGACCCGGCCACCAAGTGCACCGCGGTGAAGCTCGGGGCCGCCGGCAAGGCCGGCGAGGGAAACGCGCTCTGCACGATGAAGGCGAGCCTCGGGGGCGTCCCCACCGACCCGGCCTGCCTCGACAAGTCCGACGCCCGGCTCGGTGCGGTGTTCGCCGGCGCCGAGAAGAAGGGTGGCTGCGTCGCCACCGGCAACGCGGGAGGCGTCGCGACCGTGGTCGACGGGGTGACCGGGTTCGCCGAGATCCAGCTCGGCGACGACGGCTCGGCGGCCGGCCGCAAGTGCGCGGCGGCGCGGCGCAAGGCGCTCGGCAAGCTCGTGTCGGCAGCCCTCGGCTGCCAGTCGAAGGGCGCGCTCAAGGGATCGAGTTCGCAGGAGATCGCGATCTGCAAGTACGCGGCGATCGCCAAGTCGAACGACGCCTTCGACAAGTCGGCTTCCGCGGGTGGGTGCGCGACCGGGGCGGACGCGAACACGACCGCGACCTTCGTGATCGACCTCGTGGACTCGGTCGCGACCGCGGTGACGGCGCCACCGGCCTCGCCGACGCCGACGCCGGTTCCGACGCCCACGCCCGGGCCCGTCAGTTTCGCCTCGGACGTGCAGCCGATCTTCACCGCTCGCTGTGCGTCGTGTCACGGCTCCTCCGGCCCGAGCGCCGGCCTCTCGCTCGTCGCAGGCAGCGCG
>JAGWVP010000356.1 GCA_018970825.1 bacterium
TCGGGGTCGGCACGACGCCTGCGCCGATCATGCTGATCACGTAGCGGTGGTGGCCGTTGTCCATGAACCAGGCGTCGCGGTCGTCGAGCACGACGTCCCAGCCCCAGCTCTGGCGGGTCGTGCCGACGTAGTCGAAGCGCCAGTCGTCGTCGAGGACGAGCCGCTCCCGGTCGCGCTCCCAGCGGTAGCGGAAGATCGAGCGCACGCCGACGACGTAGACGACGTTGCCCGCGGCCGAGAGGCGCGCGACCGTCGCCTCGGGGCACACCACGTCCGAGCAGGCCGGCCGCATCGTCTCCGGGTCGATCACCGTGAGGCGCGACGGCTCGCGCTGCGAGAGGTTCTTCGTCACCAGCACGCCGTCGTCCAGCACGACGAAGGAGTTGTAGGGTCGCGGGACGGGCAGCTCGAGCGATCCGGTCGGACGGCAGTCGCGGTCGAGGCGATGAGCCCAGCGCCCGTAGACGACGTAGAGCGAGCCGTTCGCGTGCATCGCCATGCCGCCCGGCCACATCGGCCCGCCGGGCATGCGCGGCGAGCGCTTCACGGTCCGAAGCGTGTCCGGGTCGAGTCGCTCGACGCGCGAGGTCGTCGGCAGGCCGAGATTCGAGCGCACCATCGAGTGGGTGAGCAGGAAGAGCTCGCCCGGGGCGCCGAGCACGGTCATCGTGCCGCCGCGGATCGACCGCACGACGGCTCGAAGGCGCTCGCCGGACCGGAGCGCGAGCCCGCGCTCGGACCACGGGGCCTGCAGGCGGCGGGGGCCGCCGTCCTCGGCAGGCCAGGGACTCGGGAAGTATCCGGGATCGGCCATGGGCGGGAGGGGCGCGGGCGGGGCCGGCGCGTTCGGGAACGTCTAGCAGCGCGCGTCACGGCCGACACGGGCGACACGCGCGCGGCGCCGCGCGCCGCCCGGCCGCGCTCGCGACCCCCTTCCGCGCCCGCCTCAGCGCCGCGCGCGCCCGAGCACGTCGCGGCCGAGCTCCGGGAACACCCTCGCCACCTTCGACAGCAGGTACTCGCCGTAGGTCCCGCCGACCTCGTGCACCGAGGCGCCGTCCCAGCGCCCGGCGCGACCGTCGACGGGCGGCGCGCCCAGACCCTCGATCGGCGCAAGCTCGGCGTCCCAGGCCGGGTCGAAGAAGTAGGGGAACGAGAGCCGGCTGCGTCTGCTCGCGTTGCGCACGCGGTGGGGCGTCGAGCGGAGCTGCCCGCAGGTCAGGCGCTCCAGCATGTCGCCCACGTTGACGATCAGCGCGCCGGGCACCGGCTCGGCCGCGATCCACCCGTCGGGGGTGCGCACCTCGAGCCCGCCCGCGTCGTCCTGTGCGAGCAGCGTGAGCAGCCCGTAGTCGGTGTGCTCGCCGACTCCCCAGGCCCGTCGCTCCGCCTCGCTCGCCGCGGCCGGGTAATGGAAGACGCGTAACAGCACGAGCGGCTCCGACGTCCAGCGCACACGGAACACGTCCTCGTCGAGTCCGAGCCCGAGAGCCATGCCGCGCAGCAGCGCCTGCGCGACCGGCTCGAGCGCGGCCATCCAGTCGAGCACGGCGTCGCGCAGCCCGGGCTGATCCGACGGAAACAGGTTCGGCCCGTGCAGCGGCGTGCCGGTGCGCACCTTCGGGTGCCCGGGTCCGAGCTCCGCGCCGAAGTAGAGCCCCTCCTTCAGATCCGCCTCGCCCGAGGTGAGCTCGTCGCCGACCGGGAACCAACCGCGCCACGCGCGCCCGCCGCGTGCCATTGCGATCTCCGCCTTCTCCGCATCGGGCCGCGCGAAGAAGCGGCGGGACTCCCGGTCGAGTCGTGCCAGCGCCTCGGCCGGGACGCCGTGGCCGGTCGCGCAGAAGAAGCCGACGTCGCGGCAGGCGCGCACGATCGCCTCGCCGCAGCGCTCGCGGGCGGGCCCGCCCGCGACCAGGGCCGACACGTCGACGACGGGCAGGGCGGCGGGGAGGGCGGCCACGTCCGGAGCCTACCATCCTCGGGAAAATCCCGGGGAGGGGGCGCCCCCAAGGCGGCGGAGCGGTGTTAGGATCGCATCATGAAGACTCCGCAGGCGCACATGCGCGACCTCGTCCTCGGGTGGCTCGCGGGGCTCCAGTTCCCGACCCTGTTCCTGGTCGCGGCTGGGCTCTTCGCGGCCGATCTCGTGATCCCGGACATGATCCCGTTCGCCGACGAACTCCTGCTCGGCCTCGCGACGATCCTGCTCGCCCGCCTGAAGCAGCGGCAGGAGGGGCGGCCGGCGCGCGAGGCGCCATTCCCGGGTCAGGCGAGGCCGACGCAAGAGCGGTCGACCCGCACGGCGCCGCCGGTCGAGGTCGTGATCGAGAAGCCGACCCGCGGCTTCGGCACCCGGTCGCGCGGCGCGAAGTCCGCGTGGGGCTGACCCGGGGAGCGCGACGCGGTTCGCGCCCCCGCAGCAGCGTCGCCCGCGAAGCCTCCTCGAATTCGAGAGCGCGCGCTCACGCGGCGATGGCTGCATGCGTCGCCGCATCGCTGCTCGGCGCGCTCGGGTGCAGCCGGGCCGACGGGGGCTCACCGCCCGCGACGTCGCCCTCGAATGCGCCCGGCGTGACCTCCGCCGTCTCGAAGGGCGCCCCGGGCTCGTGGCGCAAGCCCTCCGAGGAGGAACTCCGGCGGCGGCTCGCGCCGCTCCAGTTCGCGGTCACGCAGCAGGACGCGACCGAGCCCCCGTTCCGCAACGCCTACCACGACAACCACGCGCCCGGACTCTACGTCGACGTCGTGTCCGGCGAGCCGCTGTTCAGTTCGCTCGACAAGTTCGACTCCGGCACCGGCTGGCCCAGCTTCACGCGGCCGGTCGACGCGTCGGCCGTCCGGACGCGCAAGGACTGGAAGCTCGTCCTGCCGCGCACGGAGGTCCGCTCCGCGGTTGCCGACTCGCACCTGGGGCACGTCTTCGACGACGGCCCTCCGCCGACCGGGCAGCGCTGGTGCATGAACTCGGCCGCGCTGCGCTTCGTGCCGGTCGATCGACTCGAAGCCGAGGGCTACGCCGCCTACCTGCCGCTGTTCGCGAAGGCGGACGGGGAGGGTGGCAGGGCCGAGGCGGGTACGGCGTCGCCCCCGAAGGACGGTCCTGCGGTCGCGAGCCCTGCGGCGGTGCCGCAGGAGAACCCGCCGCGCCCGACTCCGCCCGAGCGCTGACGGGGGCGCACCGAAGCAGTCGGCGTCGCGCCCGGCGCACACCGCTTGCGTGGCGCGGCCGAGACCGTGGCTCCGCCGGTCGGCGTTGCCGCGTGACGGTGCGTGCCGGTCTCAGGCGCCTGCGCCGCCCAGGTGTCGCCCGAAGAACGCCTCGATCCGCCGCCACGAGTCCTCGGCCGCCGCAGGTTCGTAGGCGACGCGCATCGGGCCGAACGCGCCGAGCTTCGCGAGCAAGCCCTCGTTTCGGCTCATGAAGCTGTGGCCGGCGTCCCGGTAGACCTTCACGTCATGGTCGACGCCGAGTTCGGAGAGGTGGCGTTCGAGGACGGCGGCCTTTTGCCCGAACACGCGGTCCTGCCCGCCGAAGCTGCCGAGCACCGGGCAGGTGCCGCGCAGGGCCGCGGCGTCGTCGGGCACCTCGCCGTAGAAGTTCGCGGTCGCACCGAGCGGGGCGCGCACCGCGAACAGCAGCGCGAAGCCGCCGCCCATGCAGAAGCCGATCGCGCCGATCCGCGAGCCGTCGACCTCGGGCCGCGCGGCGAGCCAGCGCCGGGCCGCGTCGAGGTCGTCGAAGGCGTCACCGCTCCCGCGCCGCAGCGTCGCGAAGGTGCGCGCGATGCACAGGAGCCGCGGCCCGGGCCGGTCGTAGAGGTCGGGCGCGAGGGCCGCGTAGCCGAGGCTCGCGAACCGCGCCGCGATGGAGCGGATGTCGTCGTTCAGGCCCCAGATCTCGTGCACGACGAGGACGCCCGGGTGGCGGTCGCCGGGGCGATGGCCGGGAGGCAGGGCGAGGGCGGCGCGCATCCCGCGGCTGCCCGCGACCGGAAAGCGGACGTCCTCGGTCGTGGTCGCGGGCATCGGCGT
>JAGWVP010000357.1 GCA_018970825.1 bacterium
CGCGGGCGCTGGGGCGACGACGACGAGATCGGGACGCTGAACCTGCTCGGTCCCGAGGCCGCGCAGCGCGGCGCTCGCTGCGTGCGCACCGGCCGTTCCTTCTCGCTCGCCCTGCCTCTCCACCACGACGGCCCCCAGACCGGTCGCATCCAGGGTCGCATCAACCCGCTCCACACGATGGTCGGGATCAACACCCCCTTCACCGGCGACCCGGCCAACGTCTGCCTGAGCGACGACGTCGTCGTGATGGGACTCCAGGCGGCCACGCACTGGGACGGGCTCGCTCACGCGAGCTACGAGGGTCGCCTCTACAACGGCTTCCCCGCCTCGAGCGTGACGGCCGAGCGTGGCGCCTCGAAGTGCTCGATCCACCTGCAGCGGCCGATCGTGACCCGCGGGATCCTGCTCGACGTGGCCCGGCTGCGCGGCGTCGGCCGGCTCGAGGCCGGCTACGCGATCACCGCGGCGGATCTCGACGGCGCCCTCGCGCGCACGGGTCTCTCGGTCGAACCCGGCGACGTGATCCTCGTCCGTACCGGGCAGATGGAGCACCTGCGCGCGGGCGACAAGGAGGCCTACCGCCTGCCGAGCCCGGGACTCGGCACGAGCACGCCCGAGTGGTTCCGCGCGCGCGACGTGGCGGCGGTCGCGACCGACACGATGCCGTTCGAGGTGTGGCCGGGCGAGAAGCCCGACGCGCTCCTCCCGGTCCACCTGCTCCACCTGGTCGAGATGGGCCTCACGCAGGGGCAGAACTGGGTGCTCGACGAGCTCGCCGACGACTGCGCGGCCGACGGGACGTTCGAGTTCCTGCTGCATGCGACCGCCGAGCCCTTCGTCGGCGCGGTGGGCAGCCCGGTGCACCCGGTCGCGACGAAGTGAAGCGCTTGGCGAAGCCCGCCGCCGGTTGATACCCCCGGGGGATGGATCTCTCCTACACGCCGGAGGAGGAGACGTTCCGCCTCGAGCTGCGCTCCCATCTCGAGCGGAGCGTCCCTCGCGACGAGCCGCCCGAGGACCTCGACGCGGAGTTCGAGTGGATGTGCGCCTTCCAGCGGCGCATGCACGAGGGCGGCTGGGTCGGGATCCACTGGCCGCGGGCCTACGGCGGCCGCGACGCGACCCCGATGCAGCAGGCGATCTTCGCCGAGGAGATGGCACGCGTGCGGGCGCCGCAGTTCCCGAACCGCGTCGGCATCAACAACGTCGGCCCGACGCTCATGCACTTCGGCACCGAGGAGCAGCGCCGCCGCTTCATGCCCGGCATCCTCTCGGCCGACGAGATCTGGTGCCAGCTCTACTCGGAGCCGGGCGCGGGTTCCGACCTGGCCGCGCTCCGCACGCGGGCCGAGCTCGACGGCGACGACTGGGTCGTGTCCGGCCAGAAGGTCTGGACGAGCTACGCACAGCATGCGCGCTGGGCGATCCTGCTCGCGCGCACCGATCCCGAAGCGCGCAAGCACCGCGGCATCTCCTACTTCATCGTCGACATGCGCTCCCCGGGGATCGAGATCCGGCCGCTGCGCCAGCTGACCGGCGCCTCGGAGTTCAACGAGGTCTTCCTCGACAACGTGCGCGTCCCGCGCTCGAACCTGATCGGCAAGCCGAACGAGGGCTGGCAGCTCACGCAGGTCACGCTCGCCCACGAGCGCGGCACGAACTACGCGATCAAGGAACAGGTGCTCATGCGCATCGAGGTCGACGAGCTGGTCGAGGAGGCCCGGCGCCGTGGCGCGACCGCGGACCCGCGCACCCGGCAACGGCTCGCGCAGCTCTTCCTCGAGACCGAGATCATGCGGTTCATGAACCTGCAGATGCTGACGCGGCTCGGCCACGGGATCACGCCCGGTGCCGAGACGTCGATCGTGAAGACCTTCTTCGCGGACCTCTCGCAGGCGATCGGCGACGCCGGCACGGCGATGCTCGGGCCGCACGCGCAGCTCGTGCGCGGCTCGCGCCACGCGGTGGCCGGCGGGCGCTTCGTCCTGCACCAGATGTTCTCCCGCGCGGCGTCGGTCGCCGGCGGGACGAACGAGATCCAGAAGAACATCATCGCCCAGCGCATGCTCGGGCTGCCCCGCGACTGACGCGGGGGACGACGGAGGAGACGACCGGGATGGGCGAGGGCAAGGGAAGCATCGGGAACTTCTTCGAGGACTTCGTGATCGGCCGGGAGCAGGTCTGCGCGACGCCGCGCGTGCTCACGTCGGCCGAGACTGCCTGGCACATCGCGACCACGAACGACCGCACGCCGCGCTTCTGCAGCGCCGAGGGCCGGGTCCACCCGCTCGTCGTGTTCCACACGGTGATCGCGCAGACGGTGCGCGACGTGTCGCTGAACGCGCGCGCGAACCTCGGCTACGCCGGCATGGTCTGGCGGACGCCCGTGTTCCACGGCGACGAGATCACCACCCGGATCGAGGTCGTCGGATTGAAGGAGAATTCGAACAAGGAGACCGGCAACGCCTGGGTGCGTACCGTCGGCCGCAACCAGCGCGGCGAGATCGTGCTCGAGTACGTGCGCTGGGTCATGGTCCGCAAGCGCGATGCGACGAAGGCGACGGCCTACCTCGACGCGCCGGTCGTCCCGAAGCTCCCGTCGGCGGTCGCGGTCGGCGAGCTGCCGGCCTTCCCCGGGCCGTTCCCGACCGCCGAGCAGACCGGCGGTCGCTTCCGGTTCGAGGACTACGCGAAGGGCGAGCGCATCTTCCACCACGACGGCATGACGGTGAACCACTCGGACCACATGTCGTACACGCGTCTCTTCCAGAACTCGGCGAAGGTCCACTTCGACGCGCTCCGGACCGACGGCAAGCCGCTCGTCTACGGCGGCTTCCCGCTCTCGGTCGCCTACGCGCAGGCCTTCAACGGGCTCGAGAACCGATCGGGCATCGTCGCGATGAACAGCGGCGCGCACGCGAACCCCTGCTACGCCGGCACGACGATCTACTCGTTCAGCGAGGTGCTCGAGACCCACCCGACGGCCGACGACCGGGTGGGTGCGTTGCGCCTGCGGCTGGTCGCGGTGAAGGATTTCGATCCGGCCGGGCAGCCGGACTTCCAGGTCCGACTCGAGGACGGCAAGCGCTACGACCCGCGGGTTCTTCTGGACATGGACTACTGGGAGCTGGTGCCCCGGCGCGGCCGCTGACCCGCTGCCCGGGAGCCGAGACGCGAAGGGGGCGCGCCCGCAGGGCGCGCCCCCTTCTTCGTCACGGCGTCGCGTTCGAGGCCGTCAGTTCTTGCAGCGGAGTCTCCCGTTCGGGCTCTCGCGGCACGGCGTCACGCCGTCGGAAAGCGTGTACGACGTGGTGTCGAGCCCGACCTCGAGCGGCGTCTCGGCGATCGTGGGCGTCGGCCGCTCGAGCGAGCGGTGCTTCGCTCGGATCGTCAGCTTGACGTACTCGGCCCCGGCCCGCTGGCGGGTGCGAAGGATCAGGAGGCTGCCGGACACCGGGTCCTTGCAGCGGACGCCGTTGTTCGAGGTGTCGGCGTTCCTGCCGAGCGGCGAGCAGTCGCCGCCGTCGAACACGATGCTGTCGCCCGTCCAGGTACCGGAGCTGGCGCCCACCGAGACGGTCGCGCCGTCGCGGTCGACCTCGCGAATGAAGGCGGAGGTGGCGCTGTCGGTCGACACCTCGCCGAAGGCGACCCAGGCGTCGAGAGCGTCGCCCTGGCAGGCCTTCGCGAACGCGCAGTCCGCGCTCGACTGGCAGTCGATCCTCGTGTCCTCGCAGACCGCCTGCCTGCGCGGCGAGACCGTCGCCGAGTCGGCCGTCAACGTGATCTGGGCGAAGGCCGGGGTGGCGAGGAGGACGACCGCGATCGTCAGGATGGCGGCGAGGCCGCCGGGCGTCGTCTTGCGCGTCATGGAGTCCTCTCGATCTAGGGGCCCCTCGGGGCGGGGCCGGGAAACGGAGACGGACCGTACCGGGAGGTCTCTCCCCCCGTCAACGGAAATGAGGCGGCGGGCCCTAGCGCCCGCCGGGCCAGGCGTCGGCGAGC
>JAGWVP010000358.1 GCA_018970825.1 bacterium
GTCGCGCTCCCTGTCGACCTCGGCCTCGATGTGGTGGGTGACCTGCCCGGTCGTGCGGCTCAGGCCCACGCTGCGGTCGAAGGTCGCGGCCCCGATCCACGCGGGGCGGCCGCGGTGGTCCTCGCCCTCGCAGCGCCAGAAGCGCACGTGGTGGCGCAGGCGTGCATCGTGACCCACCGGCTTCTCGAAGGCGAGGTCCTCGCGCCGCCCGAACAGGAACAGGTCGCTCACCGGCGCGGTGGGGTAGGGGCGGTGCAGGAGCGCGCTTCCCACGATGCCGATCGAGGAGCGAAACGTGATCGGGTCGGCCGGGAACCATCCCGCCGCGTGCATTGCCGACGCGACGTCGTCCTCGTCTCCGATCAGTTTCACGTTCAGCGGATCGCCGGGGATCCCGTCCTTCGTCGTGACGACCCGCTCCTGCGCGGACGACCCCGGGTGGCGGCGGCTCTTGCGTCGCCAGACCGCCGGCATGAGCAGGTAGGCGACCGCGCCCCACAGGGAGACGCCGAGCGGCAGGAGGACGTGGGCGTCGTCGATCCGCGGCATTTCAGTCGCCCGCCGATCGCCCTGCGCGGGCTGCCGCGGTGCGACGCTCCCCCATCTCCTGGATGAGACTCGCGACGAGCGCCGTCCATCCGGTCTGGTGGCTCGCGCCGAGCCCGCGACCGTCGTCGCCGTGGAAGTACTCGTGGAAGGGGACGAGGTCGCGCCACCACGGATCCTCCCGGTAGAGGGTGCAGTCGCCGTGCACGGGGCGGCGGCCGTCGGCGCCCCGGAGGAACAACGAGACCAGCCGGGAGACCAGGTCGTCGGCGACCTCGTCGAGCGACATCATGCGGCCCGAGCCGGTCGGCGACTCCACGCGGAAGTCGTCGCTGTAGTAGGCATGGAAGCGGCGCAGCGAGCGGACGACGAGGAAGTTCACCGGCATCCAGACGGGGCCGCGCCAGTTCGAGTTGCCGCCGAACACGGCGGTGCGCGACTCTCCCGGCTCGTAGTCGACCTGCGACCGGACGCCGTCGGCCTCGAACACGAAGGGGTGGGCGTCGTGCCAGCGCGAGAGCGACCGGACCCCGTGAGGCGAGAGGAACTCGCCGGGGTCGAGCATGCGCGCGAGCACGCGCTTCATGCGGGCGCCGCGCAGGATCGCGAGCAGCCGGCGCTCGCCGAGCCCCGGCTCGTACCAGCGGGACACGAGGTCCGCGATCTTCGGGCGGTGTTCGAGGAACCACTCGAGACGCTTGCGGAAGCCCGGGAGCCGCTCGATGTAGAGCGGCTCGATCGTCGCGACGGCGAACAGGGGAACGAGCCCGACCATCGAGCGGGTGCGGAGGTGGAAGGGCGGCCGATCCCCGACCTGCAGCACGTCGTAGTAGAAGCCGTCCTCGTCGTCCCACATGTCGATCCCGAGGTTCGCCACGTGGTTCATGGACGCGACCACGAAAAGGAAGTGCTCGAAGAACTTGGTCGCGATGTCCTCGTAGGCGTCGTCCTCGAGGGCGAGTTCGAGCGCGATCTCCATGAGGGTGAGTGCGAACATGCCGACCCAGGAGGTCCCGTCGCTCTGCTCGAGGAAGCCGCCGGTGGGCAGCGGCTTGCTGCGGTCGAAGACCCCGATGTTGTCCATGCCGAGGAACCCGCCCTCGAAGACGTTGTTCCCGGCTCGGTCCTTGCGGTTCACCCACCAGGTGAAGGTGAGCATGGCCTTGTGGAAGACTCGCTCGAGGAAGGCCCGATCGCCTCGACCGGTGCGCTCCTGCTCGATGCGGTACACCTGCCAGGCGGCCCAGGCGACGAGCGGCGGGTTCACGTCGCCGAAATTCCACTCGTAGGCGGGAATCTCGCCGTCGGGATGCTGGTACCACTCGCGCCCGAGCAGGACGAGCTGCTGCTTGGCGAACTCCGGGTCGATCAGCGCGAACGGCACGCAGTGGAAGGCGAGATCCCAGGCCGCGAACCACGGGTACTCCCACTTGTCGGGCATCGAGAGGACGTCGGCCGCGCCGAAGTGGAGCCAGCCCGCGTTGCGCCCCGCCAGGCGCGACGCCGGCGGGGCCGGCTGGAGCGGGTCGCCGAGGAGCCAGCGACGGACGCCGTACTCGTAGTACTGGCGCGTCCAGAGCAGGCCCGCGAAGGCGCGGCGTTGCACCATGCGCTCGTCGTCGGTGAGCGAGGCCGGCTGCAGGTCGCCCCAGAATTCGTCGGCTTCGTCGCGCCGCTTCTCGAGGATCCCGTCGAGTTCCCTCTCCCCGGGCGAAGAGACCGGCCGGTGGTCGGCGGTCTCGCGGCCGAGGCGCAGTCGGACCACGGCGGAACCGCCCGCGGGGATCCGCAGCAGGTAGTGCCCGGCGGCCTTGGTGCCCTCCTCGGAGGGGTTCGTCGCGTCGCTCTCGCCGTCGACGACCGCGCGGTGGAAGGCGTCCTTCACCCAGGGGGTCGGGTTGGGCGTGCCGTACAGGCGACGAACGTTGGTCTCGTTGTCGGTGAACAGGAGGCCGGGGGCGTCCGACGAGACCCGTTCGCCGGCCGCGTCGAGCACGACGGCGTCGGCGAGCCCGAGCAGGAAGTCGCCGAGCTTCGCGTGGCGCGCCGCGACGGCGCAGGGGGCGAACGGGAAGCGTGCGAGCCTCGGCCGGGGAACCCCGGGCTCCCAGCTCCAGGTGTTGCGGAACCAGAGCGTGGGAAGCACGTGGAGATCCGCGTCCTCGGGGCCCCGGTTTTCGATCCGGAACCGGATCGCGACGTCGTCGGGCGCGGCCTTCGCGTACTCGACGAACACGTCGAAGTAGCGGCGCTCGTCGAAGATCCCGGTGTCGGCGAGCTCGAACTCGGTCTGCTCGCGCGTCCGCGCGCGGTTCCTCTCGAGAAGCTCCTCGTAGGGGAAGGGCGCCTGCGGGTACTTGTAGAGCATCTGCAGCCACGACGACGTCGGGGTCGCATCGAGGTGGTACCAGTATTCCTTGGCGTCCTCGCCGTGGTTGCCCTCGGGTCCGGACAGACCGAAGAAGCGCTCCTTCAGGATCGGGTCGCGGCCGTTCCAGAGGGCGAGCGCGAAGCAGAGCAGCTGGTCGGAGTCGCACAGTCCGGCGATCCCGTCCTCGCTCCAGCGGTAGACCCTCGAGCGCGCATGGTCGTGGGGGAAGTAGTTCCAGGCGTCGCCGTCGGCGCTGTAGTCCTCGCGCACCGTTCCCCATGCGCGGTCGGCGACGTAGGGCCCCCAATCGGTCCAGCGCTTGCGATTCCCTGCCAGGCGATCGGCTTCGCGGGTGGCCATGGTCGTCTGGAATACGTCTTGCCGTCCCGGCTGAAAAGCCCGGCGCGGCAAACGAGCCGGCCCGGGGCGAGGCGAGGTTTGTCGGTCCCGGGAGCCTGCGCTAGCGTCGCGCCGGTCGGTGCCGTGCACGGGAGCGTCCTGCTCCGGTCGGTCGTCGACCCATCCACGAAAGCGAGGATTTCAGAATGGCGATCAAGCAAGGCGACAAGCTCCCCGACGTCCAGATCACCGAGGTGGTCGACGGCAAGCCGAACCCGGCGAACCTGGGCGAGCTCTCGAAGGGCAAGCGCATCGTGGTCTTCGCGGTGCCCGGGGCCTTCACCCCGACGTGCTCGATGAAGCACCTGCCCGGCTTCGTCGAGCAGGCCGGCGCGATCCGGGGCAAGGGCGTTGCCGACGTGTTCTGCCTGTCGGTGAACGATCCCTTCGTCATGGACGCGTGGGGCAAGCAGACCGGGGTCGCGGGCAAGGTTCGCATGCTCGCCGACGGCAACGGCACGCTCACCCGCGCGCTCGGGCTCGTGCTCGACGGCAGCGGCTTCGGGCTCGGCGAGCGCTCGCAGCGTTACGCGATGGTCGTGCGCGACGGCGTGGTCGAGAAGCTCTTCGTCGAGCCGGGTCCGGGCCTCACGGTGTCGAGCGCCGAGTCGGTGCTCGGGAGCCTGTGAGCGCGAGCGAGTCGATCGAAGCCGGCGGTCAGCGCCGGTAGTCGGTTCCCGCGTCGC
>JAGWVP010000359.1 GCA_018970825.1 bacterium
CACGTGACGTACGGCGCATCCATCGGCGGATTGCCCGGTGGCGAGGAGTGGGCGGCGACGCGGATCCACGCCCGGGTGAGGAACGCGAACAGGAGCGCGTACGCGAGGGCGGACGCGAGCGCCTCGCGACGCGAAGGAAGTTCGCGCGCGCCGAGAGTTCCCTGCCAACCCGACGTGCTCACTCCCGTTCGGGCACGAGGGCCAGGCGCGCGAGCCAGGCTGCGCTCTCCCCGTCGCTCGGCGCGCGCCAGTCGCCGCGCGGCGACAGCGATCCGCCCGAACCGACCTTCGGCGCGTTCGGGATCGCGCTGCGCTTGAACTGGCTGCGGCCGAAGAAGCGGTCGAGGAAGGTACGCAGGTGACGCTTGATCTCGCCGATCGGGTACTTCTCGTGCCAGGCGCACCAGGCGAGGAAGGCGACGCGGGTCGGGTCGAAGCCGAAGCGCAGCACCTGGTAGAGGTGGAAGTCCTGCAGCTCGTAGGGGCCGATGACGGCCTCGGTGCCCTGGGCCGGCTGGTCGCCGCCGTCGCCGGGCACGAGTTCGGGGCTGATCGCGGTGTCGAGGATGCGGCCGAGCACCGGCGTCGCCGCACCCAGCTGGCCCTGGCGCGCGACCCAGCGGACCAGGTGGCGCACCAGCGTCTTCGGCACGCTCGCGTTCACCGCGTAGTGCGACATGTGGTCGCCGACGCCGTAGGTGCACCAGCCGAGCGCGAGCTCCGAGAGGTCGCCGGTGCCGACCACCAGCGCGTCGTGCAGGTTCGCGAGCCGGAACAGGTGGCTCGTGCGTTCGCCGGCCTGCACGTTCTCGAAGGTGACGTCGTGCACCGGCTCCCCGCTGGCGAAGGGATGGCCGATGTCACGCAGCATCTGCATGCAGCTCGGCCGAACGTCGATCTCGGCGGCGGTGCAGCCGACGCACGCCATGAGCTCGAGCGCCTGGCCGCGGGTCCGCTCGCTGGTCGCGAAGCCGGGCATCGTGAAGCCCAGGATGTCGCGGCGCGGACGGCCGAGCACGTCCATCGCGCGCGCGCACACCAGAAGGGCGAGCGTCGAGTCGAGCCCGCCCGACACGCCGATCACGACCTTGCGGAGCCCGGCGAAGCGGAGCCGCTTCACGAGTCCCTGCACCTGGATGCGGAAGACCTCCTCGCAGCGCTCGTCGCGCGCATGGTCGTCGTCCGGCACGTAGGGCAGCGGGTCCCAGCGGCGCTCCGGCAGGATCCGGTCCGTGCGCGGCATCTCGATCGACACCGGCACCCGTCGCCAGGCGTCGGCGTCCGCTCGCGCCGCGCGGACCGACTCGCCGAAGGATCCCTGGCGCATGCGCTCCTGCGCGATCTTTTCGACGTCGATCTCGGCGGTCACGAGCTGGGCGCGGTCGGCGAAGCGCTCGCTCTCGGCCAGCACGTGGCCGTCCTCGGCGACGATCGCGTGGCCGTCCCAGGCGAGGTCGGTCGTCGACTCGCCCGGCCCGGCCGCCGAGTAGACGTAGGCGCCGAGACAGCGGGCGGACTGCCCGCGCACGAGGTCGCGCCGGTAGTCCGCCTTGCCGACCGTCGCGTTGGAGGCCGACAGGTTCGCGGTGAGGGTCGCCCCCGCGAGCGCCGCGCGCGACGACGGCGGGATCGGGACCCAGAGGTCCTCGCAGATCTCGACGTGCAGGACGAGCCCGGGCTGGTCCTCGAACGGGAAGAGGAGGTCGGTGCCGAAGGGCACGCCCGCCTGCCCGGCGAGGTCGATCGTCCGGGGCGCGGCGCCGGCGGGCTGGAACTGGCGGGTCTCGTAGAACTCGCGGTAGCCGGGCAGAAACGTCTTCGGCACGACGCCGAGCAGGCGTCCGCGCTCGATCACCGCCGCGACGTTGAAGAGCAGCCCCGAGCAGGCCGCGGGCAGCCCGACCACCGCGACCAGGTCGAGCGTCTCGGAGGCCTCGAGGACGCGGCGCAGCGCGTCCTCGGCGCCGTCGAGCAGCGCCCGCTGGTGGAAGAGGTCGTCGCAGGAGTACGCGGAGAGGCCGAGTTCGGGGAACACCGCGAGGACCGCGCGGGCCGCGGCCGCCCGTTCGAGCAGCACGACCGTCGCCTCGGCGTTGAAGCGCGGGTCGGCGACGCGCACCTCCGGCACCGCGACCGCCACGCGCACGAGGTCGTGGTTGTAGAGGTTCCAGAACTCCTGCCCGGGCTTCATCGCGCGCCTCGCATGCGGCTCCGCCTCACGTCGCCCGCAGCGCCTGCTGCAGGTCCTCGACGAGGTCGTCCGGATCCTCGAGGCCCACGGAGAGGCGGACCAGGTTGTCCTTGATGCCGATCGCGAGCCTCTCCTCGGTCGTGAGTTCGAAGAAGCTCATGAGCGAGGGCTGCTCGATCAGGCTCTCGACCCCGCCGAGCGAGGGAGCGATCTGCGGGATCCGGACGGCGTCGACGACGCGCGAGGTCTCCTCGAGTCCGCCCCGCAGCTCGAAGCTCACGACGCCGCCAAAGCCCGTCATCTGGCGGCGTGCGATCTCGTGCCCGGGGTGCGAGGGCAGCCCGCAGTAGTGGACGCGCTCGACGCGCGGGTGGGTGACGAGCATCTCGGCGATGCGCTGGGCGCTGCGGTTCTGGTGCTCCACCCGCAGCGGCAGGGTCTTGAGCCCCCGGATGAGCAGCCACGCGGCGTGGGCGTCGAGGATCCCGCCCAGCACCCCCTGGGTCTGGCGGATGCCCTCGATCATCTCGCGGCGCCCGAGGATCACGCCGCCGAGCACGTCGTTGTGGCCGGCCATGTACTTGGTCGCCGAGTGCAGGACCAGGTCGATGCCGTGCTCGATCGGGCGCTGGTTCACGGGGGTCGCGAACGTCGAGTCGATGATCGTGGTGAGCCGGTGGCGCCGGCCGATCTCGGCGACCCGGCCGAGGTCCACGACCTTCATGTAGGGATTCGTCGGCGACTCGCTGATCAGCACGCGGGTCTTGCGGGGCACGATCGCCGCCTCGAGAGCGTCGTAGTCGCCGGTCGGCACGATCGTGGTCTCGACGCCGAAGCGGGAGAGCATGCCGGCGCAGAACTGGCGGGTGCGGCGGTAGCAGTCGTCGGTCATGACGACGTGCTGTCCCTGCGAGAGGATCGCGAGCAGGGTCGTCGTCACCGCGGCCATGCCGCTCGCGAAGCCGAGCCCGGCCTCGGCGCCCTCGAGCGCAGCGCACTTCTGCTCCGCGACGCGCTGGGTCGGGTTGCCGTAGCGGCCGTACTCCTCGCGCTCGGCGTTGCCCGACATGTAGTCGACGAGCTCGGCCGTGTCGCGAAAGACGTAGGTCGCCGTCTGGAAGATCGGGGTCGTGATCGAGTGGCCGGGCCGCGGACGCTTCTCGCCTCCGTGGACCGCGTCGGTCAGCAGGCGCCGCGGGCGCTTCGGGCCGCCGGCGGCGTTCACGACGAGGCCCCGGCCGCGCGGCTCTCCGCCTCGCGCGTCTCGGCCGTCTCCTCGATCGCCCGGCGGAGCGCATCCCGCACCTTGCCGAGGTCGTTCGGCAACTCGATCGGCTGGTTCGCGTAGCGCGAGGGGATGCCTTCGATCTTCTTCTGGTGGTAGGCCGCCTTCTGGTCGGCGAACTTGAGCCCGTGCGCCGTCGAGATCACGACGACGTGCTCGCCGGAGCGAACGACGCCGCGCTCGCGCAGCTTGATGAGCGCCGCGAGCGCCACCCCGGTGTGCGGGCAGTTGAACATGCCGGTGCGGTCGGCGCGCGCGGACGCGTCGGCCAGTTCCTCCTCGCTCGCCTGCTCGACGATGCCGTCGAATTCCTGGAGCGTGCGGACGGCTTTGCGGTAGCTCACCGGGTTGCCGATCTGGATCGCGCTCGCGAGCGTGGTCTTCGCCTGCACCGGCTCGAACGACCGGAAGCCGTTGCGCCAGGCGAGGTAGAGCGGGTTCGCGTTCTCGGCCTGCGCGACCACGATCCTCGGCCGCTTCTTCACCATGCCGAGGCACTCCATCAGGAGG
>JAGWVP010000360.1 GCA_018970825.1 bacterium
CTCGCCTGGGCGCAGGACGTCTTCCTGCGCGTCGCGGAGGACTTCTCGGCCTTCGAGGTCGACGTGACCACCGAGGAGCCGCCGCTCCACGTGATCGATCGCACGGGCTACGGGGACGACGTCTACGGCACGCGACTCGTGCTGACCTCGTCGCGCGGCCTGTGCCCGAACGGGAAGACCGTGCAGCAGACGGTGTGCCCGAGCGGCTGCGGCGGCATGGCCTCGCACGCGAGCTTCGATGCGCCCTACAGCCACGAGAGCTGGCAGCCGAACCTCGTCTTCACCGGGAGCGTCGGTGGCGGCGCCGCGGGTGCGGCCTCGCACGAGATCGGCCACAGCCTGGGCCTCTTCCACGACGGCACCCCGAGCTCCGAGTACTATGGCGGGCACGGCATCTGGGGCGCGACGATGGGCGTGCCGTACTATCGGACCGTCCTTCACTGGAGCAAGGGCGAGTTCGCGAACGCCTCGAACAAGTCCGACGACTACCTGACGATGGCCTACCACGGCGTCGCCGCGCGTACCGACGACCACGGCGACACGGCCGCGGTCGCGACGCCGCTCGTCCCCGGCCAGCCGCTCGCCGCCGTGATCTCGAAGCCGTCGGACGTCGACGCGTTCTCCTTCGCGACGCCGGGCGGAAGCGTGACGGTGAGCGTCTCCCCGTCCCCGAACGGCCCGGCCCTCGACGCCTCGCTCGTCCTGCTGCGCGCCGACGGAAGCGTCGTCGCGACCGTCGACCCTCCGGCGGGCGACGCCGCGGCGAGCGGTACAGCCGCCGTGTTCTCGTCGATGGGTGCCTCCTTCACCGCGAACCTGCCGGCCGGCGGCTACACGGTGCTGGTGGACGGCGTCGGATGGGGCGACCCGCTCGCGACCGGCTACACCGACTACGGCAGCATCGGCGCGTACACGATCGTCGCGGGCGGCTCGATCCCGGTCCCGACTCCCACGCCTGCGCCGACGCCGGCTCCGCCCTTCGAGTGCCCCGCCTCGCCGCTCGACGACTCCGGCTGCCGCCACTCGACGAAGCCGCTCGCCTCGACGCTGCAGTTGCGGAACGACCCCGCGAGCCCGGCGCGCGCGCTGCTCGGCTGGAAGTGGAGCGCGGGCGCGAGCACGAGCCTCGCCGACCTGGGCGACCCGACGACGTCGACGGACTGGCGGCTCTGCGTCTACGACGGCGCCTCGACGCTCGTCGCCTCGCTCCGCATCCCGGCCGCGAGCACCTGCGACCGCGGCGCGCCCTGCTGGAAGGCGGTGACCGGCGGCTTCACCTACCGCGACGGCGAGCTCACGCCCGACGGCGTACAGCAGGCCCGGCTCAAGTCGGGCACCGACGGGCGCGCGAGCCTGCAGGTCTCGGGCAAGGGCGCGCTGCTCCCCGCGGTGCCGCATCCGCTCGCGCTTCCGGTCACGGTGCAGGCGTCGAATTCCGAAAGCGGCTGCTGGGCCTCGACCTTCGACGCCTCGGACCCCAAGGCGCGCAACGACGCGACGACGTTCAAGGGGCGCGGGGACTGAGCGGGGGCGGCCCGATCGGGTTCGTCATCGTTCGGCGAAGGCTGGGCGCCGCCGCCGCGACGGGAGAGTGCGCCGATTGACATCGAAGCGGAACGGGCGGAGGCCTCGGTGTCATGACGTTGCTTCTTCCTGCCCGGCGACGAGATCGCGCCGTTTGCTCGCCCCTGTCGCTATTCTTCTTCCTGCTGGCGCTCGGCTGCGGCGGCGACTCGAGGGACTCGCTTACCTGGGACTGGTCGTTCGTCGGCGTCGAGGAGGGCGGTGGGCAGGCGACGGCGAGCGGCACGTTCGCCACGGGAAGGACCCCCGACGCCGAGGGCTTCTACGAGATCACGGCGATCGCCGGCCGGAGCGGCGACGTGAAGATCACCTCGCTTCAGCCCGCGGGCACGGCGATCCCCGACAACGAGGCCTACCCGGTCGACAACCGCGTGCGACCGGCCCACCCCGAGGGCCAGCTCTCCAAGGCCGGCTTCGGCTACGGGCTCGCCGACGGCTCGTTCGAGAACCCGTTCCTCGCCACCTGGGAACTGCCGAACGTGGTGTACATGGACTTTCGCTCGAATCCGCCGTTCGGCGCGACGCCGCCGAACACCCAGGAGGCGACGGTCGTCTTCAGGGCGAAGATCCGGTAGGTCTCGAGGACACCGCGCTGGTCGTCCCGGCCCGCGCCCACCCCGACTCGATCAAGGCGAGCACGCCCGAGCGGCAGGAGGAACGCGGATGAAGACGAGTCGACCCGAAACCCGAGGATTGCCGAGCCGGCGCGAGGTGCTGTCCGGCGCCGCGGCGCTCGCCGCCGCGATCGCGAGCCGAGGCGCTGGCTTGGCGCCGTCGACGGCGTGGGCGGCCGAGCCCGCCGCGGCGGGTATCTCCCCCGACGAAGCGCTGCGCATGCTCGCCGAGGGCAACGCGCGCTACGTGAGCGGCGCGATCCAGCACAAGGACTTCTCGGCGAGTCGCGAGGCGCTCGCGCAGAAGCAGTCGCCCCACACCGTCGTGCTCGGCTGCGCGGACTCGCGCGTCCCGCCCGAGCTCGCCTTCGACCAGGGGCGCGGCGATCTCTTCGTCGTGCGGGTCGCCGGCAACGCGGTCGACACGGGCCTGCTCGCGAGCATCGAGTACGCGGTGCGCTTCCTCGGCTCGCGACTCGTGGTCGTGCTCGGGCACTCGAACTGCGGCGCGCTCGATGCGGCGATCAAGGTGGTCGAAGAGGATGCGAAGCTGCCCGGCCACCTCCCCGAGCTGATCGGCGAGCTGCGCCCGGCCGTGCTCGCCGGAAAGGCGCGCCCCGGCGACAAGCTCGCGAACGCGATCCGCGCGAACGTCGAGCTGAACGTCGCGGAACTCGCCGCGTCGAAGCCGGTCCTCTCCGAGCTCGTGTCCTCGGGACAGGTTCGCGTCGTGGGTGGGATCTACGATCTCGCGACCGGGAAGGTCGAGTTCCTGGGCTCGTGAGCGACGGACCGGCACGGGTGACGCGCCGCGAGGCGATCGCGGGCGGCGTCGCGGCCGTCGCCGGGCTGTCGATGGGAGTGCGCGCGGCGGGCGCGGCGGAGGGCGGGAATCCGGCCCCGGTCCCGGCCGAAGTCGGGAGTCCCGGCGCGGCACCGTCCCTCGCCGCGGCGACTCCCGCGAGTTCTCCGGGAGCACCCGGGAGCGAGGGGCGTCCGGTGGGGAAGACGATCGTCGGCACGCTCTCCGGACGCCCGATCTTCATCCCCGACGTGAACGCGCCGCCGATGCCGTCGATCGCGCCGCCCGGGCCTATCCTCGACGGCAAGCCGACCAACGCGTTCGACGTGGCGAAGCTCTCCGACGGCCATCCCGACGCGTGCAGCTATCGCCGCCGCTTCGCGCTCGTCATCCCGGCGACGAACACGACGATGGAGAGTGAGCTCTGGAACATCCTGGTGCAGAACCGGGAGCGCGGGCTCGACGGCATCGGGCTCCACACCTCGACCGTGGTCACGAAGCCGGCCGTCGCGGACGCGGCCGGGCTCGAGGCGTTCAAGCGCGACTTTCTCGGCGGCGTGAAGGGGGCTGCGAACACGGCGATGCTCGCGCGCCCGCAGTACTTCATCCTGGGGCTGAGCCTCGAGCACATCGTCGTCGGCCTCGACTCGATCCGCGGGACGATGGCCGAGCTGTCGACCTGCGGTCCGCTCTCCTGGGCGACCTGGCACGACGCGATCGGGGCCGCCTTCGAGCGCTACCGGGTGAAGCGGATCGGGCTCCTCACGCCGTGGGAGAAGCTCGGGAACGCCTCGGGCGTGCGGATGTTCGAGGACATGGGCGTCGAGGTGGTCGCGAACGTCGGCTTCTCGTGTGCGAACGTCCAGCAGATCGCCCACCTGCCCGACGCGGCGAAGGAGAAGGCGGTGCTGGAGCTGCTCGCGACGCCTGCGAACCGGCTCGACGCGGTCGTCCAGTGCGGCACGAACATGAGCATGACGGC
>JAGWVP010000361.1 GCA_018970825.1 bacterium
GGCATCGCGGGGCTCGTCTCGACGACGACCTTGCGGGCGCGCTCGACGAGCGCCGCGTGGTAGGTCGTCGCGGCCCCGAAGTTGAACCAGCCGTGGTCGTCCAGCGGCGCGGTCTTCAGGCACACCACGTCGACCGGGTCGATGAAGCGACGATAGTCGTCGGGTGCCTCGCCGAAGTTCATCGGGATGTAGTGGGCGCGCCCCGCGTCGTGCTGCCGACGGTCGTAGCCGCTGAAGTGCCAGTTGAGCCACGTGAACGACCGCCCCTCGGGGTCGGCCTCGAGCACGGCACGCGGCCGCAGCGAGAGCGCGGCGCGGATGGTCACGTCGCTGAGCTCGTGTCGTCGTTCCGCGAGCGCACGGTCGAACAGGTCGGGCTGACCGAGGCCGAAGCCGTAGTCGACCGAGTCGCCCGGGCGGACGAGGGCGGCGGCTTCCTCCGCAGAGAAGACGGGTGGACTCTCGCGACGCGGCATCGAGTGCAGTCTAGGAGGCGGCTGCGCGGGGGCCAAGCGCGACCGCGCGCGGACGAGGGCGGACGAGGGCGGCCGGGTCAGGACGGGCGGCGGTCGAGGACGCGGTATTGCAGCGCCTCGGCGACGTCGCCGGCCTCGATCCCGTCCCGGCCGGACAGGTCCGCGACGGTGCGGGCCACCTTGCGGACCCGCGAGAAGGCGCGCGCCGAGAGGCCGAGTCGCTCGACGGCGGTTTCGAGCAGGCGCTCGCCGCCCGCGTCGAGCGGGCAGTGGCGGTCGATCTCGCGGCCGTTCATGTGGGCGTTGCACCGGACTCCGGGCCGGCCGAGGCGCTCGCGTTGACGTGAGCGCGCCACCGCGACGCGCGCGCGGATCGCGGCGGAGTCCTCGCCGGCAGTCGGCCCGACCAGGTCCGCCCACGCGAGCGCCGGCACCTCGACGTGCAGGTCGAGGCGATCGAGCAGGGGGCCCGAGATGCGCTGGCGGTACCGCGAGGCCACGCCGGGCGGGCAACTGCAGAGATGACCCGGATCGCCGAGGAACCCGCAAGGGCACGGATTCATGGCGGCGACGACGAGGGCGTCGGCCGGGAACACGTGGTGACCGATCGCGCGGGACACGGCGATCCGTCGCTCTTCGAGAGGCTGGCGCAGGGCCTCGAGCGCCGCGACCGGGAACTCCGGCAGTTCGTCGAGGAAGAGCACGCCCCGGTGCGCGAGCGACACCTCGCCGGGCCGGGCTTGTCGGCCCCCGCCGACGAGCGCGGCCTCCGAGGCGGTGTGGTGGGGGGCGCGAAAGGGCCGCGCGGCGACGAGCGGCTGGTCGCCGAGCAGGCCCGCCACGCTGTGCACCGCGGTCGCCTCGAGCGCCTCTTCGAGCGTGAGCTCCGGCAGGATCGTCGGCAGGCGGCGGGCGAGCATCGTCTTGCCCGATCCGGGCGGCCCGAGGAGCAGCGCGTTGTGGCCGCCCGCCGCCGCGATCTCGAGCGCCCGCCGGGCGACGGCTTGTCCGCGCACGTCGGCGAAGTCGACGTCGGCCGCGCGCGAGCCGCGCAGCAGGGACTGCGCGTCGAGACGCGTCGACTCCGCCGGAACGCGGCCCGAGAGGACGTCGATCGCGTGCCCGAGGGAGTCGAGCCCGATCGCGTCGAGTCCGGCGACGAGGGCCGCCTCCGCGGCGTTCGGTCGCGGCAGCAGGAGTCGGCCCGCGCCGGCGCGCCGGGCCGCGAGCGCCATCGGCAGCACGCCGTGGAGGGGCTTGAGCCCGCCGTCGAGCGACAGCTCGCCGAGCACGAAGGCGCCTTCGAGAGCCTGCGAGGGCAGGCGGCCGTCGGCAGCCAGCAGTGCCGCGGCGATCGCGAGGTCGAAGGCGGCACCGTCCTTGCGAAGGTGCGCGGGGGCCAGGTTCACGGTGATGCGGCGTTCCGGGGCGGGATGCCCGGCGTTGCGCAGGGCGGCCCGGACCCGGTCCTTGCTCTCCCGCACCGCCCCGCCCGGGAGCCCGACGATCGCGAAGTGGGGCAGCCCGCCCGCCACGTCCACCTCGACCTCGATCGGCCGGGCGACCACGCCCGCGAGGACGCAGGAGAGGGCCCGGGCGGTCACGGCAGTCCTCGACGCTTCGCGGGCATGGCGCGTTGTCGCTCGCTCGCCGGGCGCGGTGCAGACCGGCCGAGACGGCACGGCGGTCATTCCCTCGCGCGAGGATTCGTGCACTAGATCCGGGGCCCGTCCGGTTCGTCCCACCCCGGACCGGCTCCCCCGAAGACGACGAGGAGAGCGTCCCGATGAACTCCATCCCGAAGAGCCCCCCCGCGCGCACACGGTCGGCGTTCGTGCGCTCCGTCCTGCAGGCCGCGTCGGTCGCGGTGCTCCTCCTGCCCGCGCTGCTCGGGCCCGGCTGCAGCACCGAGACCTCGAACGGGAACCCGATCGAGGCGCTGCCCGTCGAGCAGTCGATTCCGATGGCCGGTCTCGGCGCGCCGGTGGACGTCGTGTTCGACGACAACGGAGTCGCCCACTTCTACGGCGACGACGTGCGAAGCGTCCTCTTCGCCCAGGGCTACGCGACCGCGGGCCAGCGATTCTTCATGATGGACGCGCTGCGCCGCTATGCGACGGGCCGCCTCTCCGAGGTCTTCGGCTCGCTCACGCTCTCCACCGACGTGCAGCTCCGGACCGCCTTCACGACCCGCGACGGACGTCGGCTGCAGGACGCCCTCTGGGAGCGGCTCGTGGCCGAGGACCCGGAGGCGGCCTCCCTGACCGAGGCCTACGCAGCCGGCATCAACGCGTGGCTCGCCGACCTGCGCGCCGGTCGCAACGGTGCGCGGCTTCCGCCCGAGTACGGCTTCGCGCTGATCGGGCTCGGTGCCGCCGACCTCGCGCCTTGGGACCCGCGGGACACCCTCGCGCTCGCGCGCCTGCAGGCCTACAACCTCGCGAACTCCCTCAACTCGGAGATCTCGCTCGCCCGGACGCTCGCGTCGCTTCCCGATGACCTCGCGCGCGACGTCTACCGCTTCGCGCCGGCCGCGAACGCGAGCGTGCTGCCGCCGCGGGAGAACGGGGCGCGCCCCGAAGCCGTCGCCCAGGCCCCGTCGGCCGGTGTCGCCCCGGCGCCGGTGCCGGTCGCGACGCTCGACGCGATCCTGCGCTCGATGGAGGAGGCGCAGCGCTGGAACCCGATGGGCTCCGAGGCGACGGGCGCGGGCAGCAACAACTGGATCGTCTCGCCCGAGCTCTCCGAGTCGGGCTTCGCGATGATGGCGAACGACCCGCACCTCCAGCTCTTCAACCCGCCGATCTGGCACATGGTCCAGCTCTCGTCGCGGGGCGGCGGGCCGGGCACGCCGGGATACCTGAACACGAACGGGGTCATCTTCCCCGGACTGCCCGGCGTCATCCTCGGGTCGAACGACCGGGGAGCATGGGGCGCGACCGTCTCGGTCTTCGACGTGACCGACGTCTACAAGGAAACCGTCACGACCCCGCCCGACTACCCGGCGAGCCCGAGAACGGTGCTCTTCCGCGGCGAGCAGGTCCCCGTGATCCGGCTGGAGGAGAAGTTCGAGGTGAACCGCGGCGAGACCGTGACGCGCGTGGTCGAGGTCGTGCCGCACCACGGTCCGATGGTGCCCGATCCCGACCCGGCCGACGACGTCGTCGGGCTCGCCGCGACCGGCCTCAGCTTTCGCTGGACGGGCCACGAGATCACGCTCGACTCGCGCTTCCTGCTCGACCTGCAGCGGGCCCGCAACGTCTCGGAGTTCCGCAGCGCGCTGCGGAACTTCGCGGTCGGCGGCCAGAACTGGATCTGGGCCGACGTCGACGGCGAGATCGCCTATTTCCCCTACGTGCTCGTGCCCCAGCGCCCGGCCGGCACCGTTCCCTACCTGCCGATGCCCGGGACCGGCGAGGCGGAGTGGCTGGTCGACGCGAACGGCCGGACCGCGTGGCTCCCGGCGGAGCGCTTCCCGCAGGCGACCAACC
>JAGWVP010000362.1 GCA_018970825.1 bacterium
CTTGTACCAGGC
Organism: bacterium; assembly: GCA_018970825.1. GTDB lineage: Bacteria > Desulfobacterota > Binatia > UBA12015 > UBA12015 > REEB422. The sequence goes on from JAGWVP010000362.1 coordinate 13, forward strand.
GACCGCGTGCACCCCGGGTACCTGCTTCGCGATCGCCTCCGCGTCCGAGACCAGCAGCGTGGTGCCCTCTCCCCACCCCATGCGTGCCCCCGCCGTGGTGCTCGCCCCGGGGAACACCATGACGAGGTTCGTCCCCGCGCTCGCGATCTGCTGCTGCAGGGCCGACTTCGCGCCCTCGCCGAGCCCGACCATCGCGACGACCGCCGCGACGCCGACGATGATGCCGAGCGACGTGAGCGCGGAGCGGAGCGGGTTGCGTCGCAGCGATCGCAGGGCGAGGCGCAGGGAGTCGAGCAGCAGTTTCACGCGGGCCGCCCCTCCGCCGAAATGCCCGGCAGGTCTCCGGGGCGGGGACTGCCGTCCGCGGGGCGCGGCTGGTCGCGGGAGACGATCCCGTCGCGCAGGACGACGATCCGACCGGCACGCCAGGCCACGTCGGGCTCGTGGGTCACGAGCACGATCGTCATGCCGTCCCGGTGGAGCCCGTCGAGCACGTCCATGATCTCGTCGCTGGTCGCGCTGTCGAGGTTCCCGGTCGGCTCGTCCGCGAGCAGGATCGAGGGCCGCCCGACCAGGGCGCGCGCGATCGCGACGCGCTGCTGCTGTCCGCCGGAAAGCTGCGAAGGCGTGCTCCACTCCCGCCCGGCGAGCCCCACGCGGGCGAGCGCCTCCGTCGCGCGCGCGCGCTGCTCGGCGCGCGGTGCATCGCCGTAGAGCAGCGGCAGCTCGACGTTCTCCAGCGCCGAGGTCCGGGGCAGGAGGTTGAAGCTCTGGAAGACGAAGCCGATCGTCCGGTTGCGCAGCGTCGCGAGTTCGTCGTCGTCGAGCGTCGCGACGTCGCGGCCGTCGATCTCGTAGCGGCCGGACGTCGGGCGGTCGAGGCACCCGAGCACGTTCATGAGCGAGGACTTGCCGCCGCCCGACGCTCCCATGATCGCGACGTACTCGCCGCGGTCGATGACCAGGTCGACCCCGCGCAGCGCCTGCACGGCGAGGGCGCCCCGGCCGTAGGTGCGCACGAGGTCGACGGTGCGGAGCAGCGGAGGCCGCGCGCCCGCGCTCATCGCCCGCGCCGCGAGCCGCCGCCCAGGCCAGGGAGCATCGGATTCGAGGAGGGCGGCGCGGCCCCCTGCGGGGCGAGCCGCAGGACGACGCGATCGCCCGGCGCGATCCCGCCCGACTCGATCGCGGTGGTGGTCTCGTCCGACAGGCCGGCGACGACCGCGACGGCGACGGGCTGTTCGCCCTCGAGCCGCCACACGCGGCCGGCCCGACCGGCCCCGGCGGGCGCCGGCGGGGCCGGGGAGGGGGGCGCCTCTTCGGCGGACGGAGGCCGGAAGCGCAGTGCGGCGGTCGGCACGAGCAGCGAGTCGGCGACGCGGTCGGTCACGATGCGCACGTTCGCCGTCATGCCCGGCTTGAGCGTGCCGTCGCGGTTGTCGACGTCGAGGACGACGTCGTAGGTCACGACGTTCTGCACCGTCGTCGGTGCGTTGCGCACCTGGCGGACGACGGCCGGGATCGCGCGCCCCGGAAACGCATCGACCGTGAAGCTCGCCTCCTGTCCCTCGCGGACGCGCCCGATGTCGGCCTCGCCCACGAAGGCGTTCACCTGCATGCGCTCGAGGCTCTCGGCGATCACGAACAGCGTCGGCGTCTGGAAGGTCGCGGCGACGGTCTGTCCGACGTCGACGTTGCGCGACACGACGATCCCGTCGACCGGCGACACGATGTCGGTGTAGCCCAGGTTCACCTCCGCGTCCTTCAGCGACGCGCGGGCCTTCTCGACCTCGGCCCCGGCGAGCGACAACTGGGCCTCGGCCTGCTTCGCGCTCGACCGCGCGACGTCGAGTTCCTCGACCGACAGCACGCGGCTCGTGGCGAGCTTCTCCTGCCGGCCGAGCTGGGAGCGGCGCAGGGCGAGTTCGGCCTCCGCCTTGCGGACCTGCGCCTGGGCGTCCGCGAGCGAGGCCCGGGCCTGCTCGACCTTGCCGACGAAGTTGCGGGGGTCGATCTTCGCGATCCGCTGGCCGCGGCGCACCTTCGAGTTGAAGTCGACGTCGATCGCCGCCACCGGCCCGGAGACGTAGGTCCCGACGATCACCGACTTCACCGGGTTCACCGTTCCCGTGGCGGCGACGGTCGACACGAGGGGCCCCCGCTCGACGGTCGCGGTGACCCACTCGCGGCGCTCGGGCTCCGAGCGCATCGTCCAGGCGACGTAGCCCGCGAGCGCCGCGAGACCGAGCGCGACGCCGATGCGAAAGCGGCGGGCACCCACGGAGAAAACCTAGCATGCCGTCGCGGGTGGTCGATCCGTCGCGTCGCGGCCGTCGGCGGGACGGGCCGGGCTTGACCCGGGACCCCGATCCCGAACAGGCTCCGGTCGGTGCGCAAGCTCGTCTTCCTCTGCCGCCGTCGGCCCGACCTCGCCCCCGGGGAATACGCTCGACGCCTGCTCGGCGGGCACGTTCCGATCGCGCTCCGCCACCACCCGACGATGCGGCGCTACGTGGTGAACGTGGTCGACGCGGTGGCCGTCCCGGGCTCGGCAGCTCTCGACTCGATCGGGGAGCTCTCCTTCGACTCGCTCGACGACTACCGGACGCGCCTCTACGACTCCGAGGAGGGACGGGCGATCGTCGGTCGCGACGTGCAGGGGTTCCTCGCTTCGGCCGACGGCTACGAGTGCACCGAGTACGTCCAGCGTGCGGGAGCCTGGCCGGGTCCTCTCGGCCGACGCTCCCCGGGAGTGAAACTCGTCGCCGCGATGAGGCGGGCGCGGGGAACCGACCACGACGCCTTCGTCGAGCACTGGCTCGGCCGCCACGTGCCCCTCGCCCTCGCGCACCACCCGGCGCTCGTCCGCTACGTGACGAACGTCGTCGACGCGCCGCTCGTGCCCGGGGGGCCCGAGATCGACGGGATCGCCGAACTGCATTTCGCGAGCGAGGAGGACCGCCGCAGCCGCATGTACGACTCCGGGGAGGGCCGGCGCGTGATCGAGTCGGACGTGGCGCGCTTCGTCGGCGGCATCGAGGCCTGGGTCGTGTCGGAGTGGCCGTGCCGCGTACCCGGTGTCGGCGAGGCCGCGGTCGCGACGACCTGAGGCGCGGGGGCGGCGCAGCCGCTTCCCGGACGGGCGCCCCGCGTCGGTGCCGCGACCCGCGGCGCCCTCGTCGCGACCGGTTCAGGCGGCCGGCGACGGCCCCGGGGGCAGGTCGCCTTCGGTGCGCGGCTGGCCGGCGGTCGCCGGACGACCGAGGGAGGCGCGCAGTCCGTCGATCATCCCGCGCAGTCGGACGACGGGCGCGAAGCCGGAGAGTCGCCCGCCGAGGTCGTCGAACAGCGAGTACGCGACCGGGGTCACGAGCAGCGTGAGAAGCAGGCAGAGCGCCTGCCCGCCGACGATGACCTTCGCCATCGAAGCGCGCGACGCGGCACCCGGCCCGCGGCCCAGCGCGATCGGGATCATGCCGGCGATGAGCATGACGGTCGTCATCAGGATCGGCCGCAGCCGGACGTAGTTCGCGAGCAGGATCGCCGGGTCGCGGTCCATCCCCCGGGCGCGCAGCGTGTTCGTGTAGTCGACCTGCAGGATGCCGTTCTTCTTCACGATGCCGAACAGCATGAAGAGGCCGAGGACGGAGTAGATGTTGAGCGTCTGCTTCAGCACGAGAAGCGAGAGCAGCGCGAAAGGGATCGAGATCGGCAGCGACAGCATGATCGTGATCGGGTGCAGGAAGCTCTCGAACTGCGCCGCGAGGATCATGTAGATGAACAGGAACGAGAGCCCGAAGGCGATCGCGAAGTTGCGTCCCGTCTCGGCGAGGCCCTTCGCGCGGTTCGCCCACCGCAGCGCGTAGCCGGGCGGCATGTCGATCCCGGCGACGATCTTGTTGACCGCGGTGATCGCGTCGCTGAGCGGCA
>JAGWVP010000363.1 GCA_018970825.1 bacterium
GTCAGCCCGCGAGCAGTTCCGGCGGCGCCGAGGCGAGCGCCTCGACGAGGTAGGGGATCGACTCGTCGGTGAGCGAGAGTTCCGGAGCGAGCCGCTTGCCCAGCCCCTCCGCGGTCATCATCGCCAGGTTCGCCATCGTCATGTGGCTGCGCGCCTGGATGCGGTGGCGGCGCAGGATGTCGAAGATGCGCCCGATCTCGCGCGTGACCTCGAGGTTCGCGAGGCCCTGCGCGCGCACGCCGTCGACGAACTCGACGATTTCGCGCTCGTAGGCGGCGTAGTCGGGCACGTTCGCGTGCGCGGCGTTCACGTGAAACATGCGGGCCACCGTCACGCCGTCGCCGGTCGCGAGCGCATGAATCGTGCGCGCGGTCGTCACGCGGTCCGCCTCCGAGATCTCGCCGACCAGTCCCAGGTCGAGCAGCACGAGCCGGCCGGGCGGCTGGAAGCGGAGGTTGCCCGGGTGGAGGTCCGCGTGCACGAAGCCGTGCAGGAAGATCATCCGGCAGACGCAGCGCATGCCGGTCGCGACGAGCGCGCGGACGTCGACGCCGGCTCGTACGAGATCCTGCTCGCGCACGCCGTCGACGAAGTCCATCGTGAGCACCGCGTCCGAGCAGGCCTCGGGGTGGAGCGCCGGAAAGCCGATGTCGGGGTCGCCCCCGAAGTTCGAGGTGAAGCGGCGGTTGTGCTCGGCCTCGTTCACCAGGTGGGCCTGCTGGCCGACCGCGTCGCAGAAGGTCGCGAGCGCCCCGCGCACGTCGACGAGCCGCAGCGTCGGCACGACGCGCTCGAGCGCGCCCCCGACCGCGAGCAGGATCGCGCGGTCGAGCCGGATCTTCTCCAGGATGTCCGGGCGACGCACCTTGACCGCGACCGGGGCGCCGCTCGACCGGAGCACGGCGCGGTGCACCTGTGCGACCGACGCGGCCGCGATCGGCTCGCGCTCGAACTCCGAGTAGACCTCGCCGATCGGGCACCCGAGGTCCGACTCGATCGTCTCGCGCACCTGCTCGAAGGCGAACGGCGGCACGCGGTCCTGCAGCGCGACGAGTTCGTCGACGAGCGGCTGCGGCAGGAGGTCCGAGCGGGTCGACGCGATCTGCCCGATCTTGATGAAGGTCGCGCCGAGCCGGGTGCAGAGCCCGACGAGTGCACGCCCGGCCGCGCGCGGCGTCCGGTCGGGCTCGCCCCGCAGCCGCATCGACTCGCGCACGAAGGCGACCGTGGCCCCGCCCGTGGCGGCGGCGATCTGCGCGCAGCGCACGATCACGTGCGCGAGCGAGGTGGGGGCAGGAGGCGCGTCCAACGAGACTCCTGCTAGCGGGAGGCCCCCGGCTTTTCACCCGGCCGGCGGTCGACGCCGCGGCCCGCCGGCCGGCCGGGTGGAGCGATGGCTGCGATCGTTGTAGCGACCCGCCATGAGCCAGCCGACCTCCCCCGCCCCGCCTCCGATCCCCGGCTTCGACGCCGAGATGGGCTTTCGCCTGCTGCACGCGACGGGCGACGAGGTCGTGATCGAATACGAGATCGCCGCCCGCCACCTCCAGCCCTACGGCATCGTCCACGGCGGCGTGCATTGCGCGATCGTCGAGAGCGCGTGCTCGACGGGTGCCGCGTTCGCCGCGATGAAGGATCGCCGCCACGTGGTCGGGCTCGAGAACCACACGAGCTTCATCCGCGCGGCGCGCAAAGGAAAGGTGCGTGCGACCGCGCGTCCGCTCACGCGCGGCCGCCGCTCGCAGGTCTGGGAGGCGCGGGTCGAGGACGGCGAGGGCCGCCTGCTCGCGACCGGCCGCGTGCGGCTCCTCTGCCTCGACGAGGGATCGGACCTCGCGGGCCGCACGGTCGGCGCGGGTCGCTGAGGCGCGGCGCTCCCGGCCGACCCGGGACGCGGCCGCGCCTGCCGTCGTGCGCGCATCGCGGAGCGGCGCGCGCGACGAGCGGCGCTCCCCGCTCCGCACCCCGGTCGACGGGTGCCGCCCGTCCTCAGGGCGGGAAGCCGAACAGCGCTTCGAAGTTCTCCGCGAGCCGCTCCTCGACCTCGCGCGGCGTGCAGCCCCAGAGCTCGGCCGCGAACTCGGCCGTGCCGCGCACGCTCGCGGGCTCGCTCGGCCGGTCGCGCTCCGGCCCGAGGTAGGGACAGTCGGTCTCGAGGAGCAGGGACTCGCGCGGCAGCGTCGCGAGCATCCGCGTGAAGCTTTCCGAGCGACGGGCGTTGGCGGGGATCGAGAGGCGGTGGCCGAGACCCGCGATCTCGCGGGCGAGGTTGAGCTTGCCGCCGAAGCAATGCCAGTCGACCCGTCGCACGCCCATCTCGACCAGGATCTCGAGGACCCGGCGCTCGCGCCGCCGGGTGTGGACGACGATCGGCCGGTCGACCTCGAGCGCGATCGAGACGAGCTCGCGGAAGACCTCCTCCTGCCGGGGCCACAGCGCCTCGGGCACCCAGTGGCCGTCGAGCCCGATCTCGCCGATCGCGACCGCCTCGTGGGCATGCTCGCGCACCCAGGCGATTCCCTCCTCGGCGGTGCACTCGTCGCCCTCGCGTGGGTACTCGACGCCGAGCGCGCGCATCTCGGGCAGGACGGCGTCGACCGGGTAGAGCCCGAAGGCCGGCCGGACGAGCGGGGAGCGGGCAGCGAGTGCGCGCACCGCCTCGTTGTCGCGGGGGTTCAGGCCGTTGGCGAGGATCGTCGTGACGCCGGCCGCGGCCGCGGCCGCGAGCACCTCGGCCTCGCGACCCGCGAGGCGGGGATGCGTCACGTGGGCATGGACGTCGGCGAGCCCCATCGGCGTCGGGGATAGCGGGAAGCGGCAGCGCGCGCACGGCGGGCGCGGCGTGCGTCGCGGGCGCGGAAACGGTCCGAACCCGCCTCGCACGCCGCGCGCGCCGCTCGCCCTAGAGCGTCGCCCGCAGCCCGAAGAGCACGTTCAGCGGACGCGTCGGAAAGCCCAGCACGTCCTCGTAGTCGCGGTCGAGCAGGTTCGAGACGTTGCCGAACGCGGTGAAGGCGATCCCCGCGAGCTTCCACGGCAGCTGGTAGCCGAGCCCGAGGTCGACCCGGGCGTAGCCGGGGTTCTGCACGAACTCGCCGGTCTCCGGGTCCACGTCCGGCCGGTTCCCGGTGTAGAACACGTCGACGCGGACCTGCAGCGCGTCGTCGGAGCCGAAGACCCGCGGCCGCTGCAGCATCGCGAAGGCCGCGAGCAGGTTGTAGGGCCGCCGCAGCACCGGGCCCGAGCCGCCGGCGGACCGGATCCCGGTGTAGGTGTAGCTGGCGCCGACCGTGAGCCCGTGTCCGAGGTCCGCGGACGGGACCACCTCGACCCCCTTCGTGTCCACCCGGCCCACGTTCTCCGGCCGGAACTCGAACGTCTCGGGATCGACCAGCACGGTCACGATATCGTCCTTCACCCGGCGGTCGAACCAGGTGAAGGAAATCGTGTAGCGCGGCGAGAAGATCTCCTGGTCGAAGCCCGCGTCCCACTCGCTGCTGCGCTCGGGGTCCAGGTCCGGGTTGCCGAAGTCGGGGAAGTAGAGCTCGTTGAAGCTCGGAGCGCGGAAGCCCTCGGCGTAGCTCGCGCGGAGCCGCGTGCCGGTCGGCGCCCAGCGCCACGCCGCGTTCGCCGCCGGCACCACGATGCTGCCGAACTGGTCGTCGTTGTCCCAGCGGACGCTGCCGATCAGCACGAGCGCGTCCCCGAAGGGCTTCAGCTGCTCCTGGGCGTAGAGGCCGTAGTCGTTCCGGGCGACGTCGAAGTTCGTGTAGAAGGGCTCTCCGTCGACGAACGCCGAGTTCACGCGGGCCGCGCGGCGGATGTACTGGAAGCCGATCGTCGTGATCGACCACTTGCGCCAGTCGTAGTTGGCCTGAGCGTCGGCCTGCACCGTGCTCGTCGGGATGCTCGAGCGCGTCTCGGTCGGGTTCAGCCCGTCG
>JAGWVP010000364.1 GCA_018970825.1 bacterium
GCGGGTCGAGCAAGAAGATCGCGGAGTCGGCGGCGGCGAAGGAGGCGGTGGAACGGTTGCGGGCGGAGGCCTCGGCGGCGGCGGAGGCGGCGGCCGAGCGCGTCGCGGCCGCGAGGGGACGGTCGTGACCGCCGACCGCGAGCCGGCGCGTGAACCGACCGGGGAGGCGGTCGATCCGGGCGCGGCACACCGCGCGGGCTTCGTCGCGCTCGCGGGATTGCCGAACGCCGGCAAGTCCTCGCTCCTGAACGCGGTCCTCGGCCGCAAGCTCTCGATCGCGACGCCCAAGCCGCAGACGACCCGCAACCGCATCCTCGGGATCGAGAACCGGCCCGGGGTCCAGTTCCTGTTCGTCGACACGCCGGGCGTGCACCGCGGTCGCAACCTGCTCGGCCAGAGGATGGACCGGGCGGCCGGGGACGCGATCGCCGACGCCGACGTCGTGACGTGGGTTCTCGACGCATCGCACGCGGAGGCCGAGGCCGAGGCCGCCCTGGCCGGCCGTCTCGCCTCGGGCGGCCGCCCTGTCGTGGTCGCCTTGAACAAGATCGACCGGGTCGACCGGGCGACGCTGCTCGCCCGCCTGCAGCGGGTCGCGGAACTCCTGCCGGGGCGCCACGCGGTGCCGGTCAGCGCCCGCACGGGCGAGAACCTGGGCGAGTTGCTCGAGACGATCCGTCGCGCTCTTCCCGAGTCGCCGCCCCTCTACCCGGAGGAGGCCTGGACCGACCTTCCGGAGCGCTTCTTCGTCGCCGAACTCGTCCGCGAGCAGGTGCTGCTCGGAACCCACGAGGAGGTTCCCTACGGCAGCGCGGTCGTGATCGACTCGTTCGAGGAGCGCGAGGGGCGCGATCTCGTCGCGATCGAGGCGACGATCCTCGTGTCGCGCGACTCCCACCGGGGCATCGTCATCGGCCGCGGGGGGCAGCGCCTGAAGGAGATCGGCAGCCGCGCCCGGCTCGAGATCGAGCGCTTTCTCGGTACGCGGGCGTGGCTCGGGCTGCGGGTGAAGGTCGACCCGGACTGGTTCGCCTCGGGCGGACGGCTCGCGGAGCTCGGCCTGTGAAGAAGCGGAATGCACGCCGGGGCAGGCGCCGGGCGCAGGCGCGCCCGGGCTCGCGACCGATCGTGGTCGCGATCGCCGGACGGCCGAACGCCGGCAAGTCGACGCTCTTCAACCGCTTGTTCGGCCGTCGCCTCGCGATCGTCGACGACACCCCGGGCGTGACCCGGGACGCGAACCGCGCGGTCGTCGTCCGTGAAGGTCGCAACTGGGAGATGGTCGACACGGGCGGGATCGAGGAGACGGCCCTGGGTACGGGGCTCGCCGAGCGCGTGCAGGAGAAGAGCCTCGAGACGCTGCGGTCCGCCGACGCGATCGTTCACCTGGTCGACGGGCAGGCCGGTCTCTCGGCGCCCGATCGCGCCGTCGCCGAGCGGATCCGCACCCTCGGCGTACCGACGCTGCTCGTCGTGAACAAGATCGACCGTCCGGAGCACGCCGTCCGCGCGCTCGAGTTCACGGCCCTCGGAGAGGGCGACCCGGTCGTGCTCTCGTCGGCGCACGGCCTCGGTGTGAACGACCTCTGGGAAGGGCTCGAGGAACTGCTCGACCGCAGCGGTCGCCTGCCGCCCGCCGCCGAGGAGCCGTCGGAAGAGGACGAGTCCCGGGACGAGATGGACGGAGAGGGCGGCCGCTCGGAATCGTCGGACGTCGAGGACGATCGCGAAGAGGACGAGGACGACGACGCCGGGGACGACGAGGACGACGAGGAACTCGGGGACGAGGCCGTCGACGACCGCCCGGCCCGCATCGCCCTGGTCGGCCGGCCGAACGTCGGCAAGTCTTCGCTGCTGAACCGGCTCGCAGGCTTCGAGCGCAGCATCGTCGACGCGACGCCGGGCACGACGCGCGACCCGATCGACGTCGCGATCGAGCGTGGCGGGCGGAACTACGTGGTCGTCGACACGGCGGGGCTCCGCCGGCCGAGCCGCATCCAGGAGACGATCGAGGGCTACGCCGCCTCGGCGTCGGTGCGGGCGATCGAGCGGGCCGAGGTGGCGGTGCTGGTCCTCGACGCGACGGTCGGGGTGACCGACCAGGACCTCCGCGTCGCCGACCTGGTCTGGCGGCGGGGGCGAGCGTTCGTCGTCGCCGTGAACAAGATCGACCTCGCCCCGACGCTCGCCGCCGAGCAGTGTCACGAGACGATCCTGCGTCGCCTGCCGCAGTGGCCGCCGGTTCCGCTGGTTCGCCTGAGCGCGCTCGCCGGCACGGGGCTTCGCACCCTGTTCGCGGCGATCGACACCGCCGTCGCGGCGTACCGTCGCCGCTTCCCGACGCCGCGCCTGAACGATCTGCTGCACCGCGCGGTCGAGGCCCATGCGCCCCCGCTCGTCGCCGGGCGCGCCTCGAAGTTCATGTACGCGGCGCAGGTCCGGCGCGGCCCCCACGAGGTCGCACTGTTCGTGAGCCGACCCGATGGGTTCACGACCGAGTACCTGCGCTACCTGCGCCACCGCGTGCGCGAGGAGTTCGGCCTGGTCGGCGTCCCGTTGAAGCTCGACGTGCGCGCGCGGCCCCGGCCGCTTCGCGAGCGTCCGCCCGGAGCCGACGCGGGTGCGGCGCAGGCGAAGGACGGCCCGCCACGTCGTCGCCGCCCGCGCAAGGGCAGTCCCTCGCGACCCGTTCGCGCGACGTCGTCCCGCCCGGCCCCGGCCGGCGTACGTGCGGAAGCGAAGCCGGGAAGCCCGGTCGCGGGCCGGGTCGCGACGGCGGGCACCGGGCGAAGCGGGGCGAAGCCGGGAGCATCGGGCGCGAGGAACGCGGTTCGGGGCAGGGCCACCCCCGGCCGAGGCAAGGCCGCCCCTGCGCCGAGAGGCAAGGCGGGTGGTCCCCCGCGAGGCAAGGCGGGTGGTCCGCCGCGAGGCAAGGTGGGTGGTCCGTCGCGAGGCAAGGGCGGTGGTCCGCCGCGGGGCAAGGGTGGTCCGGGTCGAGGCAAGGGCGGCGGTCGGCGGGGCGGTGTGGCCCGGCGCGGCGGCAAGCGATAAGGACGGCTCCCATGCCGCTTCTCGATCGCAACCGGAGCGTGGTCGTCGTGATCGACGTGCAGGAGAAGTACCTGCCGCACCTCCACGAGGCGGACCGAGTCGTCGAAGGCTGTCGCCGCCTGGTCGAGGGCGCGAAGCTCGTCGGTGTCCCGCTGCTCCCGACCGAGCAGTACCCGAAGGGACTCGGGCCGACGGCGACGGCTCTGCGCGAGGCGCTGCCCTCGGGCTGCGTCCCGATCGAGAAGTCGACGCTCTCCTGCCTCGGCTGCGGGGACTTCGCACGTGCGCTCGAGGCGAGCGCGCGGCGCCAGGTGGTCGTCGCCGGCATCGAGGCGCACGCCTGCGTGAGCCAGACGGTGCACGAGCTGCTCGCCGCGGGCTACGAGGTCCACCTGGTGGTCGACGCGGTGTCGGCGCGATTCCCGCGCGACCACCGCGTGGCGCTTCGCCGCCTCGAGGCGGCCGGCGCGATTCCGACGACGGTCGAAGCCGTCCTGCTCGAGTGGGTCCGATCGGCGGATTCGCCCGACTTCCAGGGCGTCCGGCGCATCATCCGCGACCCGCTCCCGGGCTCGCCGTCGGGCGACTGAGCCCCCGAAGACCTTCGGCGAGAGGAGAGTTCCATGCAGAGCCGCTGGTCGAACGACGAGGCACGTTCCTTCGTCGAGCGCTGGGCCGACGCCGGCGAGGATCTCGCGCTTCGCGTGTACACCTCGCGCCTGGTCGGGGCGGAGCCCGACCTCGTCATGCACGGGGGCGGCAACACCTCGGTCAAGGTCGTCCGCCGCGACGTGCTCGGCGAGCCGACCGGGGCGATCTGCGTGAAGGGCAGCGGCTGGGATCTCGACTCGATCGAGCCGCGCGGACTGCCCGCGATGCGG